>JBKDZQ010000637.1:0-1560 GCA_047971325.1 Parahaliea sp. | reverse complement strand
ACCTGTGCGCCGCTTTGCTCATCCCGTGTTGCGCTGACAACCTGACTCACCACATTCATCCCTTCGTGTGTCAACGAGAAATGGCTTCGTGCCTGTTGACAGAAAAGGCCATATTAGAAATCAAAGCGCATACCCACGGTGAAGGCGCGCCCGATGGTGTCATAGACGGAAATGGTCGTGGGCATGTTCACCCCGGGCACGGTGGCGGGAATGAGCGGGAAATCCTCGTCGAACAGGTTGTTGACCGTACCAAATAGCTGGATCGAGCCGTCGCCAGCGGCAACATCGTAGGTCACCGTCAGGTCGGTGTACCAGACGGCATCCACGTCATCTTCGATAAAGTAGGAGTTGGTGCCGGGCAGCCCGACTTCCACACTGTGAATATACTGCTCGGTCAGGTGAATGCCGAGGTCGCCAAGCTGATAGGAAAGACTCAGCAGCCCGGTCCACTCGGGACGCCCCTCCGGCACGGAGTCCGCCTCGGCAATACCCACATAGTCGATCACCGGTGCGCCCTGGTAGAGCTGGGTTTCATACTTCATGAGGTGGTTCATGTACAGGCGCGCACTGAACTGGCCCGGGCCGATGGCATCGGTGCTGTAGGTCAGGTCGATATCCAGGCCGCTGACTTCCAGCGTGGCGATATTGGCCTTGGTGAGGAAGATCGAGGTCGGGAAGGAGTTCGGGTCCGGGCGGGTAATCAGGCTGCACTCAACACCGCCGTAGTTGTAGCAGTTATTGATGATCTGCTGGCCCGTCAGGGAGTCGATGGCATCGTCCACTTCCAGGCTGTAGTAGTCCACCGACAGGCTCAGGCCATCGACAAAGCCGGGGGTCCAGACAAAGCCGGCGGTGAAGGTGTCGGATTCCTCGGGGCTCAGGTTCGGGTTGCCGCCGGAAGCCTGCTGGATATTGGTCTGAAAGTCGGTCACCGGGTCGTAGAAGGTGCCGATGGCGCTGGAGCGGCCGGCAAACATATCGTACAGGGACGGCGCGCGAATGTCGGTGGACTGGGCCACCCGCACCAGAATGTCATCAATGGGCCGCCACTGCAGGCCGACCTTCCAGGTGTCGACATCGCCACTGGTGCTGTAGTCGGTCCAGCGCCAGGCGGCATTCAGGTCCAGGTTCTGGGCTCCCGGCACACCGGACAGAAGGGGCACGTTGAGCTCGACAAAGACTTCCGTGACATCGCGGTCACCGTCGGCAACCCCCACGTTGTTCAGCCAGTAGAACAGCGCGGAGCTGGCCACGCCACGCAGGCCGTTGAAGCGCTCGTTGTACTCTTCCGGGGTGTCAAGCAGGGCGGGGTCGGCGTTGCTGTCGAGGGTCAGCTCTTCTTCCCGGTACTCCGCACCCACGGCGAAGTCCACCGGGCCGGCGGGCAGTTCAAAGGCCACACCAGTCAGCGACAGGGCGACGATATCCTGGGTGGTCTCCGCTTCCCAACTGGAGGTACCAATAGCGTAGGCATAACCATCCGGTGTCGCCACGGAAGGATCGACACCAAGAATGTTCATCGGCTTGCAGTCGGCAAAACGCGAGGCCACCGCCGGGTCC
>JBKDZQ010000636.1:0-2523 GCA_047971325.1 Parahaliea sp. | reverse complement strand
GTGGGCGCCTGGGTGTGGGCGTCCGGCAGCCAGGTGTGGAAGGGAAAGGCCGGCAGCTTGACACTGAAGGCGAGGAAAAAGCCGAGCATCAGCAGGTAGGCGGTGCGCGGGCCCAGGGGCGTATCGAGCAGGTCGAGGTAGCTGAAGCTGAGGGCGTCGCCGGCGCTGTGCAGGATGCCCAGGGTGACGATGGCCACCAGCAGCAGCAGGCCCGAGGCCTGGGTGAAGATGAAGAACTTCATCGCCGCCCGGGAGCGGTCCTCGTGGCCCCAGATAGCGATGAGCAGGTACATCGGCACCAGCATGACTTCCCAGAACAGGAAGAACAGCACCAGGTCCAGCGCCATGAACACGCCGCATACGCCGGTCAGCGTCCACAGCAGGTTGGCCTGGAAGAAACCCTGGCGGAAATCGATTTCATCCCAGGAGGCGATAACCGCCACCAGCCCCAGCAACAGGGTGAGGGCCAGCATCAGCAGGCTGAGGCCGTCTACCGCGAGCTCGAAGGCGATACCCAGGCGCGGCAGCCAGGGCGTCTTGCTGTAGGCCAGCCATGCGCCGGGGGCACTGCCCGTGGCGCCGGTGGACAGCAGCAGGTAGAGCAGCCCGAGGGCGCACACCGCCAGTGACACCCAGCGCGACAGGCCGCTGGCCAGGCGCTCGCTGTACAGGGCTGCCAGGCCGCCCAGGGCCAGCAGCAGTAACAGCGCCGCCGGGTTCACAGCGCCTCCCGCAGGACGATGGCCAGCAGCAGGACCAGGGCCAAGGCCATGGTGGTGGCGTACCAGCGCAGGGTGCCGGTCTGCAGGGCGGCGAGCCCGCGGTGCCCCAGCCGGCACAACTCGACCACGCCATGGTAGGGGGTATCCACCGGCTCCCCCTGCCACAGTCGCGCCAGGGTGCGGTAGGGGCTGACCCACAGGGTCTGGTAGAGGGTGTCGAAACCCCAGCCCCGCAGCCACCACTGCTGCAGCCGGCGCCCGGCCCCCGCCGCGGCCAGCGCGTGCAGCGGCAACTGCCCGCCCAGGTAGCCGAGCCAGGCGATGGCCAAGCCGAGCAGCGGCGCGGCAATACCGATGGCCTCAATGAGATGGTTCGCCGTGTGCTCCCCGCCCGCCGCCGGGAACACACCGGACAGTGGCAGCGCCAGGGCGCCTCCGACCAGGGAGAGCGCGGCGAGCAGCATCAGCGGCAGGCCCATTTTCCAGCCGGGCTGGCGGTCCGGCTCGCTGTGGGCGGAGCCGAAGAACACCACGAAAATCAGCCGGAAGCTGTAGAAACCGGTGAGCAGGGCGCCGAGCAGACCACCGGCCCACAGCCAGGGGTTGGCCTCCCAGGTGAACAGCAGGATGGTGTCCTTGCTGTAGAAGCCCGAGGTAAAGGGCAGGGCGGCCAGTGCCGCGGCGCCGATCAGGAAGGCCCAGAATACCAGCGGCAGCCGGCTGCGCAGGCCGCCCATGCGAAAGATATTGTGCTCGTGATGCAGGCAGTGGATGACTGCCCCCGCCGCCAGGAACAGCAGGGCCTTGAAGAACGCGTGGGTGACCAGATGGAAGATGCCGGCGGCGAAGGCGCCGACCCCAAGGGCCAGGAACATGTAGCCGATCTGGCTGATGGTGGAGTAGGCCAGGATACGCTTGATGTCCTGCTGCACCAGGGCGGCACAGGCCGCCAGCAGCAGGGTGGCCAGCCCCAGAACAGCCACCACCTGCAGGGCCACCGGCGACAGCAGGAACAGGGCGTGGGTGCGGGCGATCAGGTAGACGCCGGCGGTGACCATGGTGGCGGCGTGGATCAGGGCGCTGACCGGGGTCGGGCCGGCCATCGCGTCTGGCAGCCAGGTGTGCAGGGGTAGCTGGGCGGATTTGCCCACCGCGCCACCGAGCAGCAGCAGCGCCGCCAGGGTGGGCAGCGCATCGCCCACCGCCCAGGTTGCGCTCACCTGCGTCATCAGTGGCTGGATCTGCAGGGTGTGGAAGTGGGCCAGCAGCAGGCACAGGCCCAGGGCCATGGCCGCATCCCCGACGCGGGTCACCACGAAGGCCTTGCGCGCTGCGGCGCCGTTGGCCGGGTCCTGGTACCAGAAACCCACCAGCAGGTAGGAGCACAGGCCGACTCCCTCCCAGCCCAGGTAGAGCAGCAGCAGGTTGTCGGCCATCACCAGGACCAGCATGGCGGCGACGAACAGGTTCATGTAGGCGAAATAGCGGGGGAGGGAGGCGTCCTGCCACATGAATTCAATGGAGTACAGGTGGATGAGAAAGCCGACCCCGGTGATCACGCACATCATCACCACACTGAGGCCGTCGAGGTAAAAGGTGATGCCCGGTGCAAAGTCGCCGACGCTGAACCAGGTCCACAGGGTGAGGATCTGCACCTCACCGCTGGCCAGGAAACTGCCGGTGACCAGCGCCGTGCACAGGGCCGCCAGTCCCACCGAGCCGGCCCCGAGGCAGGCCGCCGGCAGGCGCGGCAGGCGGCCGGCGGTGAGCAGCAGCACGATGGCGCTGAGCAGGGGCAGGG
>JBKDZQ010000635.1:0-11622 GCA_047971325.1 Parahaliea sp. | reverse complement strand
ACCTGTGCGCCGCTTTGCTCATCCCGTGTTGCGCTGACAACCTGACTCACCACATTCATCCCTTCGTGTGTCAACGAGAAATGGCTTCGTGCCTGTTGACAGAAAAGGCCATATTAGAACTTCCACTCGAAATCGATACCGTAGGTCAGGGGATCACCCGGGCCGCCGCGCACCCCCTGGGCATTGGCGGCGCGCTCGTTGTAGTAGTGTTCGTCGGTGAGGTTGCGCCCCCACAGTCCCAGCACCCAGCGCTCGCTCGCTGGCACGTAACTGATGCGCGCGTTGAGCAGGCCGTAAGCCTCCTCCACCAGGTAGCCACCAAGATTCGGGTCCACCGGAAAGTCAAAGGCCACATCGTCCTTGTAGGAATAGGTGAGCGATACCGGCAGGGTGCCGCCACCCAGACGGAAGTCATAGTTCGCCGTGAGGAACCAGGAGTAGTCCGGTGCCTTCAGCAGGCTCTCACCGGACACATCCACGTCCACGCCAACCGCCCCCGGGGTGGGATTGGCGGTGCCGATGGTGCCGTCCAGGGTGGCCTGGTAGTACTGGGCGATCGCTGTGTAATCCTTGTATTCGGAGTCCAGTACGCTCATGCCAACGCGCAGGGTCAGGGCATCGGTAGCCAGCCAGGTGGCCTCCAGGTCGAGGCCGAGCACCTGTGCATCCGAGGCATTTTCCACCGTGGTTCCGGCACCGCTGGAGGCGGGACGCTGCACCTGCAAATCCTGGTAGTCGTACCAGAACAGGGCGGCATTCAGGCGCAGGGTATCGCTGAGGAAATCCCCCTTCACGCCGAACTCGTACATGTCGAGGATTTCCGGTTCCACGCCATCGGGGGTGGAATACAGGGGATAGTTCACCCCACCACTTTTGTAGCCCCGGGAGTAGGTGCCGTAGACCATGGCGTTGGCAAGATTGTATTCCAGCGTGACCTGGGGCGTGACTTCGTTCCAGTCAGCCTCGACCCGAAAGGGCATCAGGGCCGCTGCCAGAGTCCGGTTGGCGAGCTGATCGTGCTGTGTTTCGCGAATAATGGCGTCGCGCTCGTCATAGGAATAGCGCAGCCCGACGGTCAGGGCCCAGTTGTCGAGAAATTCGTACTTGGCATGGCCGAACACCGCCCAGGAGGTGGTGTCCACCGTCTGTGCCCCCTGCGAGGCTTCATACAGGGTCGGGAAATCCGCCGACCAGTAGATAAATTCCTGAGAGTGCTCATCCTCGTAGTAAAAGACACCCGCAGTCCAGGACCAGGGCCCATCGGTGGTTGAAACCAGGCGCAACTCCTGGGACCAGGTTTCCGAATTGTCGAAGGCCGAGGACGGATCGAAGATCTGCGCGCTGCTGCCGTCCCCCTCGCTGTTCCAGCGCATGTCGAAATCAGCGTAGGTGGTCACCGATACCAGGTCGAGCCCCTCGAATCCGAACTGCAGGTTCAACTCCGCGGCCAGTTGATCGCCATCATTGGGCTGGTTGGCGTCGGTGGAGGTGTGGTCGAAGTCCAGTCCCTCGACAATACCGCCAAACAACACTCCGCGGTTGAGGTTGCCGGGGCCAAGCACGTGGGTGGAACCGTTGAGTTCATCCTGTTCCCAGTAGTCTACGTAGAGGTTTGCTTCGGAGTTGTCGTTCATCTGCCAGCGCAAGTGCCCGTTGAGCTGCAGTCGGTCCAGCTCGTCGTGCCGGGAGGGGATGGTCCCGAGATAGGTCTGCTGCCCGGCCGCGAGGTTCTTGCGATAGCCGTCGCGATCCTCCTTCTGGGCCGAAAGGCGCAGCCCCAGGGTGTCGGTGAGGGGAACGTTGACCGTACCTTCCACGCGCAGGTAGTCGTAGTTGCCGGCCGTCGCCTTCACGCTGCCATTGAACTCGTCGTCCACCGCCTTCTTAATCACCCGGATAGCTCCACCGGTGGCGTTGCGACCGAACAACACTCCCTGGGGGCCCTTCAGCACCTCCACCCGCTCCACGTCCGGGCCCAGGGAGAAGATCGCGCCGCTGCCCCGCGGGGAATAGCGGTCCCCCACATAGGTCGCCACACTGGGGTCGAGACCATTGAGGGTGAAACGGGTGCCCACGCCGCGCAGGTAGAGCTGGCCGAGACCGCCAAGGCTGGGGAACACCAGCCCGGGCACCGCCATCTGCATATCCTGGGAACTGACGATGCCCATGTCGGTCATCGCCTCGCTGGTAAAGGCGGAAATCGCAATCGGCACATCCTGCATACTTTCGGCGCGTTTTTGCGCGGTGACGACGACTTCCTCGAGTTGGGCGCGGGCATCGAGCGCCGCCGCCGACGCGGACAGGGCCGCAATGGCCGACAGGAGAGCGCGGGGGCCTGGGGATGTCGCAGCAGCTGGTGTCGCAAGAGATTGGTGTGGCATGGCTCGCTCCAGTGCGCACGAAGCCCAACGCCAGCCCTGTGCGCAAGTTACTTATCAGAATAGGTACTGAAAACTGTAAATGAGCAGCCGGCCCGATAACAAGCGTCCCTGTCTGTTTTTAACATTGTTTAAAAATAAATTCGATTTTTTAAATTTTATTTATCTTTTTCCAGTGGCTTCAGCATCTCACCTGCCAGATCGCGAAAACAGGAAACCAGCGCCCGCTGCGCCGCGGAGGGCTGATGTCCGGCCCGGGTGACAAACTTCATGTGGGCCATGCCCCGCATGTCGACCACCGGCAATTCCGCCAGGCCGGGATGGACGGTGGCAACCTTCAGCCAGTTGGCCCGCAGGCAAAGCAGGACCTGATCCGTGACCTCCAGCACCGGCAGCGCTTCCATCGGATTGGCCATCACCGAGGCCGGCATATTCAAATTTAGCAGCTCCAGATCGGAGATCGCCTCCATGGTCGGCCACAGTGCGATATTGGACGCATCCTGGGCCAGCACCGGGTAGCGGATCAGGTCCGTCGTGTGAATCCGCTCGCGTTCCCACAGGGGGTGCCCCTTGCGGGCGACGGCGATCAGCCGGTCCTTGTAAAACGGGGTGAAGGCAAAACGCGGATCGCGCGCCTCCCGGCGAAAGCCGCCCAGGTACAGGTCGATATCCTCGTTCAGCAGAAAGGACTCGGAGTCCTCCCACAACTTCACACGGAAACGCGGCACCGCGCCCGGGAAATCCGTACTGAAGCGCCGCAATGTCTCCACCAGCAGAAAATCCGCCACCGCCGGACCCACACCAAAGCGTACGGTGCCCAGGTGATCATTCTTCAGGGCATCGATATCAAAATACAGTTTGTCGAGCTCGTTGAGTATGCGCCGGGCCCGCGCCAGGAATACCTCGCCAAAGCGGGTGATGGCGATGGCCTTGTGGCTGCGGACAAATAACTGCACCCCCAGTTTTTCCTCGATACCACTCAGGGACTGGCTGATCGCCGACTGGGTCAGGCCGCAGCGGGCGGCCGCCTCGGCCATGCTGGCCGACTTGCCCAGTACCTCCACATGCCAAAGTTCCTTGAGCGTCAGCATCGCGACCCCCCTCCAGCGCGCGGCGCCACCGGCTCACTGCGCGGCGGCGGGTGGCAGTACCACGTCGCGGGCGTTGATGTAGGACTGCTCGGAAATATGGTGATAGGCGCGCACATTGCGGTAAAAGGCCTGGAAGGAGGCATCCACCTTCGCCGCCAGGGGATCCCTGGCCACCAGTTCGGCCCGCGCTTCCTCGCTGGCTTTGTACAGCGCCTTGAGCCCGTCGTCCGGGAGGCGCCGCAGCTGCACCCCGTGGTCGTTCACCAGCTCCTGCCGGGCGGTGTTGTTGCGGGCGGTAAACTCATTGAGCATTTCCAGATTGGAAGCCTGGACCGCGTATCTGACGATGGCCTGCAAATCTTCGGGCAGGGCCTCCAGCGACTTCCTGTTGACGATGAACTCCAGCATGGCCCCCGGCTCGTGCCAGCCGGGGTAGTAGTAGTATTTGGCCACCTGGTGCAGACCCAGGGCCAGGTCGTTGTAGGGCCCCACCCACTCCGCAGCGTCAATCACCCCGGTCTGCAGGGAGGTGTAGATCTCACCACCGGGAATGCGCACCGAGGTGCCGCCGGCGCGGGAGAACACATCCCCCGCCAGGCCCGGAATGCGCATTTTCAAACCCTTGAGGTCGGCCACGCTGTTCAAGTCGCGATTGAACCAGCCCGCCATCTGCACGCCGGTACTGCCGCCGGGGTAGGGCACCAGATTGAAAGGCGCATAGGCCTCCCGCCACAGTGCCAGGCCACCGCCGTATTCGAACCAGGCGTTCATTTCCTGGGCGGTCATGCCAAAGGGCAGGGCGGTGAAGAACACCGAAGAGGGAATCTTGCCTTTCCAGTAGTAGGAGGCGCCGTGGCCGGCGTCGGCCACACCCTGTGACACGGCGTCGAATACCTCGAAGGCCGGTACGATTTCCCCGGCGCCGTAGACCCGGGCGGTCAGCCGTCCGCCGCTCATTTCCCCGAGCATGCGGGCGAAGTTCTCGGGCCCGGTGCCAAGGCCCGGCAGGTTCTTGGGCCTGGTGGTGACGATTTTCCAGTGGAATGCGGCCTGCTGGACGGGGCCCGCCTCGCCCCCTCTGACATGGCCAACGCGGCTGTCGCGGCCGGCATCGACCGCCCACAGGCCGGTCACCACCACCAGGGCGGTGACAAGCAGCAGGATTACCAGGGGAGCGTAGCGATGGGTACTGGTATTCATAGTGTTTATCGTGTTGTCGTTATTGAAGATACCGGGCTAAAACCAATACCGTTTGTTAATCTTACTGTGTAACAAATAAGGCCCTTCCTCGCCCGCAACAGGGGCATAGTCGCAGCATTTTGGAATCGCGCAGACCCGTCTCGCAACCGGCACGTGGTGATGGACGCCAGGTTATGGCGCTGCACCGGACCGAGCACCCGAGGGCGGAAGCCTTCGGGTAGGGCAGGTTCCTTGAATCGGGCAGCGTTTTGTCTGCCGCTGAGCCATTCCAGTATCAAAAACCCGTAAGCGGCAATACACAGGCTCGCATGGTGATGAAACCCGCGCCAGTTGCAACCCTTATAGTATCCCGGCCCCGGCCCCATGACTCATCTCATATAATGCATGAAGCGTTCGCCATAATATCCAATTTTATCGCTTAATAAAACCAATAAACCCCTAATTATGAGTTATACTCACCCTTCTTTTACCAATAACCGGGACGGGTTTCTTTACATGCCCTTCGATCGCACCGATCGCCGCATCCTCGAAATCATGCAGCGCGACGCACGCATTACCAATCTGGAACTGGCCGAGCAGGTGGGTCTGTCACCGACTCCCTGCGCCCGGCGGGTCAAGCGCCTGGAGGAGTCCGGCCTGATCCGCGGCCACGTCACCTTGCTGGACCAGTCCCGCCTGGGACTGAAGCTCACCGCCTATATCGGCATCAGCATGGACAGACACACGCCCGATCGGTTTCTGGCGTTTGAAAAGGAAGTGAGCACTTACCCCGAAGTGATTGAATGTTCGGTGGTAACCGGCCAGAGCGCCGACTACCTGCTCAAGGTGGTGGTGGCCGATATGGAATACTACGAGCGCTTTCTGCTCGGCAGGCTTACCAGTATTGCGGGTGTGACTGGCGTACACTCCAGCTTCGAGCTGCGCCGGGTGCTGCAGAACACCGCACTGCCGCTGGATCACCTCAACGACTCGGCGAGGGGGACGCATCGTCCGCCAGCGTGACAGGTGATAGCATCGCCGGCCGATGACTGCTCGCGCCGCCCCCCTCTCACCCGATTCCCACTGGATGCTGGCCCTGCCCTGGAACAGCGCATTTTCCTGTTTCTGGCCGCCTGCGGCCTGACCATGATCTTCCTCATTCACCGCCCGCTGCTGATGAGCCTGGTCAGGACACGCCACCGACTGACCCCACCGGGGCCCTATGGCATACTGTGCGCCCAGCTCGCACCCGGAGAACCCCATTGCACAGTGCCGCCGATGTCACCCACCTGATTGGCAACACCCCCCTGCTCCACCTGCGGCAGGCCTCCGAACGTACCGGCTGCACTATCCTGGGCAAGGCGGAGTTTCTCAATCCCGGCGGCTCGGTGAAGGATCGCACCGCGCTCGGCATCATCCGCGCCGCCGAGGCTGCCGGTGAACTGCAAGCGGGTGGGCGCATCGTCGAAGGCACCGCCGGCAACACCGGCATCGGCCTCACCCTGCTGGCCAATGCCCTGGGCTACACCAGCACCGTGGTCATGCCAGTGACCCAGAGCAAGGAAAAAATCGACACCCTGGAGCTGCTGGGAGCCGACCTGCACCTGGTGCCCGCCACCTCCTATGCCGACCGCGGCCACTATATCCACACCGCCGAGCGGCTGGCGAAAGAATACGCGGCAAAAGAGGCTCGGGGCGTGATCTGGGCGCGGCAGTTCGACAACCTCGCCAACATGACGGTCCACCGGGACACCACCGGTGAGGAGATCTGGCGGCAGACCGGTGGCGAGGTGGACGGCTTTATCTGCGCGGTGGGCACCGGCGGCACCCTGGCTGGCGTATCCCAGGCACTGAAGGCCCACAAGCCGGAGGTGCAGATCGGCCTGGCCGACCCCAGCGGCGCCTCCCTGTGCGACTACTTCCGCAGCGGCACGCTCAAGCCCAGCGAGGGTACGTCCATCGTCGAAGGCATCGGCATCAATCACGTCACCCGTAATGTCGCCGAAGCACTGATCGACCACACCTGGACCATCAGCGACCGCGAAGCCCTGCCCTATCTCTACCAGCTGCTGCAGCACGAGGGCCTGTGCCTGGGCGGCTCCTCCGCCATCAATATCGCTGGCGCCGTGAAACTGGCCGAGGAGCTCGGCCCGGGACATACCATCGTCACCATACTGTGCGACTACGGCAACCGCTACCAGAGCAAGCTGTTCAACCCCGTATTCCTGCACAACAGGGACCTGCCTGTACCGGCCTGGCTGGATATCTGAACGCCCACACCAGGCCCCTCACAAGGAAGCGTCATGAAAATCGGTATTATCTGCGGCAGCCACCGCCCGGCCTCACAAAGTGTGAAAATCGCGCGTTTCATTGAGCGGGCACTGATCGGGCAGTCGCTGTGCGAGGAAACCTGGCTGCTGGAGCTGGCGCACAGCGACCTGCCCTTCTGGGAGGAAGGCGCCTGGGACGGGGACAACAACGCCTGGCAGGAACACCTGCAGCCACTGCGGGAGCAACTGAACGACTGCGACGGTTTTGTGGTGGTCTCCCCCGAGTGGCACGGCATGGTGCCCGCAAGGCTGAAGAATTTCTTCCTGATGTGGACCGCCGGTGGGGAGCTGGCCCACAAACCGGCCCTGATCGTCACCACCTCGGCGTCCACCGGCGGCAGCTACCCGGTGGCGGAGCTGCGCAGCAGCAGCTACAAGAACAGCCGTATCTGCTACCTGCCGGAGCACCTGATCGTGCGCAATGTAAAAAGCGTGTTCAACGACAGGCCGCAGGACAACGACGAAAAAGCCCAGGACTACCTGGAAGCGCGGCTCAGCTACTGCCTGACACTGCTGCGGGAATACGCCCTGGCCTTCCGCCAGGTTCGCGCCAGTGGTGCCACCAGCCTCGGCACCTACGGCACCGGCATGTAGTGTAGGCCGCCGTCCGACAGGCTCCTAGGGTGCGCGCAAGCGATAGATAGAGCCCCACCACCCCTGGAGCGTGGGGTGGGCGCCGGGAACGGCGCTGACCCTATCCTACTGGGTGTTGGTGGCGACGCGGGCGGCGCGCTCCCTGGCAATCAGAAAATCGGCAATTTTCAGCATGTTGGCCTGACTGCCGGCTTTACGGGTACTGATGCGGTACTTGCCATCAACCATCATTTCCGGCGTACCAGTGATTTTGGCGGCGCGAGCGCGGCTGTTGGCCTGGCGCATCTGGCTGTTCACTCCGAAGGAATTGTAGGCTTTGTCGAAGTCCTCGCCGGACACCCCGTTGACGGTAAACAGGCTCTTGATCTCGCTATCGGACTGCAGGCGCTTGCGATCGACGTTCATGGCCTGGAACAGTATCGGGTGCATGGTCGCTTCCACACCCAGCACTTCGGCGGTGTAAAAGGCCCGCGCATGCAGCTCCATCGGCTCGTTCCACACGGCGGGAGATCCCATGAACTTGACGTCGTCGGGCAGGCCTTTCTTCCACTCTCTCACCAGCGGCTCGAAGTGGTAGCAGTGGCCGCAGCCGTACCAGAAGAACTCGACCACTTCGATCTTGTCATCACTGGTGGTGCGGATGGCCGGGGTAATCGGGTCGTAGTGTTCACCCTCTTTCCACTCCTGCGCGGTAGCGGCCAGTGGCGCCAGCGCCACCATTGCAAAGGCCAGTAACAGGTGCTTCAGCATCTCTCTCTCCTGTGTGTTGGTGCGTGTAAGACCCTAGTGTACGCCCATGGTTCATGCGGCAGGCGAGGTGAATATTGCCACCACGGCCGGCACCAGCTTGCCAGCCCCTGCCGGATATAAAAAAGGTGGCGAATGCCACCTTTTTTATATTGCTGGAACAAGCCTACTTCAAGCCGGCCGCATAGCTGGCAACGGCCTCGATTTCCTTGTCGCTGAGACCGAAGGCGGTAACGCGCATCATGCGGGTATCACCGTCGTTGGTGCGACCGGCGGAGTCTTCGTAGCCCTGGCGATACATCTTCAACTGGGCGGAGATGTACTCGGCGTGCTGTCCCGCCAGCGAGGGGAACCCGGCCGGGGCATTGCCCTTGCCGTGGGGCGAGTGACAGGCCATGCAGGCCGGCACACCGCGCTCGGCGACACCGGCCCGATAGACCTTTTCGCCGAGGGTGAGCAGGTCGGGGCTGGTCTGGCTGCCGCTGCGCGGCTGGCTGGCGTAGTAGGCAGCGATATCCGCCAGCTGCTGGTCCGATTTGCCATCCAGTTGGCCGACCATGGTCGGCACCGGGCGCACCCCGTCGCGGATGTCCTGCAACTGTTTGAGCAGGTAGCGCTCATTCTGCTGGGCCAGTTTGGGGAAACTCGGAGCCGGGCTGTTGCCCTCGGCGCCGTGGCAGGCGCCACAAACGGCCACCATATCCTTGCCGGCACTGGCATCGCCGACCGGGGTGGCGGAAACCGCCGACTGGCAGAGCCCCGCCAACAGACCAAACAGTACTAGGGATTTTTTCATTGCTTTTCCAGAGCTGACTAAATAAGGGCGAACCCCGGCCTTACTTGGCCGGGGTGGACATGAAGTCAATCAGTGCTTTGTATTCGTCATCGCTACAGTCGAAGCACATGCCCTTGGGCGGCATGGCGTTGAGACCGTTGTGCACGGATTGCATCAGCGTATCCATGCCCTTGTCCAGATGCGGCTTCCAGGCATCGGGATCATGGGTTTTCGGGGCACCCGCCGTACCCGCGGCATGGCAGATGGCACAACTCTTGTTGTACTTGTCCATAGGGGCATCGGCCTGGCTCAGCGGTGCAAAACCAGCGGTAAGTGTCAGGGCAGCGGCGGCAGCAAACCATTTTTTGTACATAACCAACCTCAAAAACAGTGGTGGTGGATATTTTACCTTCTCAGGGCTCTACCGGAAAAACCGGTCAAAAATGCTGTGGCATTATATACGACTTCTTCTCCGCTGAAAAAGGCAGGTTTGGCCATGACCGACCAGTCCACCAGGGCGACCCCCGCGCGCCCCGATTACCACCAGGCCGCGTTCCTGACCAGCGCCGCGAAATTCGTCCAATGCCCCGAAGACAGTGGCTGGGAAGTCGCCTTCGCGGGTCGCTCGAATGCAGGAAAATCGAGTGCTATCAATAGCTTGACGGACTCCAAGCTGGCCCGGACCTCAAAAACGCCCGGCCGCACCCAACTGATCAATTTCTTTGCTCTGGGCCCGGACCAGCGCCTGGTTGACCTGCCCGGCTACGGCTTCGCCAAGGTTCCCCAGGCAATCAGGCAGGAGTGGACCCGCCAGCTGGAAACCTACCTGCAACAGCGCCGAAGCCTGCGCGGCATGGTATTGCTGATGGACGTGCGCCACCCCCTGCAGCCCTTCGACCAGCAACTGCTGGACTGGGCCCTGGCCGCCCACATGCCGGTGCACATTCTGCTCACCAAGGCCGACAAACTGAAACGCGGTCCGGCCGCCAACACCCTGCTGCAGGTGCAAAAACAACTCAAGCCCTACCGGGAACGGGTCAGTGTACAGCTGTTCTCGGCCCTCAAGCACAGTGGCCACAAGGAACTCATCCATGTGCTCAACGCCTGGCTGACCGACAACAGCGTGTACGGGGAGCAGGAGATCGCATCGGTGTAGAACCGCAGGGGTGGCAGTGGCGAAAAAAAGCCCGGCGCCTTTGAGGGGGTAGGCAGCCGGGCCAGTCTTGGTCTCTGGGGAAGAGACATTGCTCAACATGACGGCCAATGGAGGAAGGCTGTCAGAGCCAGTAGCAGCAAGCTACGTAACTATGACCGGGTAGGGAGGCCGGAGTTCCGCTGGCGGGGAAAAACGTGGGGCCCTGCCAGCGACAGGTAAGGGCAGCGACCCCGGTTCCCCCTAGTGCGCCTCATCCCAGTTACTCCCCACGCCCGCCTCCACCACCAGCGGCACGTCCAGGCTGGCGGCCAAAGCCATCAGGTCGCAGACACTGGCACTGATGCGCTCGACCTCGGCGCTGGCCACTTCCAGCACCAGTTCGTCGTGCACCTGCATGATGATGCGGGCATCACTGCCCTCCTGCTGCAGCCAGCGGTCCACCGCCAGCATGGCCTTTTTGATGATATCGGCGGCGCTGCCCTGCATGGGAGCGTTGATGGCGGTGCGCTCGGCGGCCTGCACCCGCATTTTGTTGCGGGCGTTGATTTCCGGCAGGTAGAGGCGGCGGCCGAACAGGGTTTCCACGTAGCCCTGGTCGTGGGCCTGCTCGCGGGTGCGGTCCATGTAGTCGCGCACGCCGGGGTAGCGTTCGAAGTAGCGGTCGATGTACTGCTGCGCCTCGTTGCGCCCCAGGTGGAGCTGGCGGGCGAGGCCGAAGGCGGACATGCCGTAGATCAGGCCGAAGTTGATGGCCTTGGCCTTGCGCCGCTGCTCGGCATTGACGCTGTCCAGTGCGGTGCCAAAGACTTCCGCGGCGGTGGCGCGGTGCACGTCCTGACCCGCCTGGAAGGCCCCGAGCAGGCCCCGGTCGCCGGACAGGTGGGCCATGATGCGCAGCTCGATCTGGGAGTAGTCGGCGGCGACGATGCGATAGCCCTGCGGGGCGATGAAGGCCTGGCGCACCCGTCGGCCCTCCTCGGTACGGATGGGAATATTCTGCAGGTTGGGGTCCGAGGACGACAGTCGCCCGGTGGCCGCCACCGCCTGGTGGTAGGAGGTGTGCACGCGGCCGCTGCGCTCGTTGATCATCTCCGGCAGCTTGTCGGTGTAGGTGGACTTGAGCTTGCTCAGGCTGCGGTACTCCAGCAACACCTTGGGCAGGGGATAGTCCAGGGCCAGCTCCACCAGCACCTCCTCGGCGGTGGAGGGGGCGCCCTTGGGGGTCTTGCGGATCACCGGCAGTTGCAGCTTGTCGAACAGGATATCCCCGAGCTGCTTGGGTGAGCTCAGGTTGAAGGGCTGGCCGGCAAGGTCCTGGGCCTGTGCCTCCAGCGCCTGCAGGCGCCGGCCGAGGTCGGCGCTCTGCTGTTGC
>JBKDZQ010000634.1:0-4739 GCA_047971325.1 Parahaliea sp. | reverse complement strand
GGACTGAATTTCACGCTAGAACGGCATCTTGAAGCCGCCCGGCAGGTTCAGGCCGGCGGCCAGGCCAGACATGGACTCGCGCTGTTTTTCTTCTACCCGGCGCACCGCGTCGTTAACGGCGGCGGCCAGCAGGTCTTCCAGCATGGCCTTGTCCTCGCCGAGCACGGTGTCGTCGATGCTCACCCACATCACGTCGTGACGGCCGTTCATCACCACCTTCACCAGTCCGGCGGCGGCCTCACCCGTCACCTCGGCCCGCGCCAGCGCCTCCTGCTGTTCCTGCATTTGCGCCTGCATTTTCTGGGCCTGTTGCATCAGGTCCGACAGGTTGCCTTTCATGGGATACCTCAACTGTCCAGCGGCACTATCGACCCGCGATCCAGCTCGCCGTCGAAGCGCTCTATCAAACGCTGCAACACCGGGTCGGACTCGATCGCCGTCACCGCCTGCTGCTGCCGTTCACCCGCCAGGCGCTCGCTGCGCATAGCGGGGGTTTCACCGGTAATCGCGCCCGGGGTAATGGACACGACGACACGGATATCAAAATAGTTCTGCAGGGCCAGCGCCAGCTTGTCGGTGTGGCCGCTGTTGAACAGGGTGGCGTTACCCTCGTCCAGGGTGAACGCCAGCCGCGTGCCCTGCGTCGACTGCAACTGGCAGTGGGAGGCAATGTTGTACACGATGCCGACCAGCCCCAGTTGTTCCAGTAGCACCGGCCAGGTTTTCGCGCTCAACTGTTCCAGGGCGATGGTGGCCACTGGCGGCGCCATTGCCGGGCCATCGCCAGCATCATCGACGGGGATTCGCCGCGTCTTTTCACCCGTTTGCGCCTGGGGTGAAATGGATGCGGGCTGAGGCACAGAGTCGACCACCGGTGGTGGCTGCATTTTTACAGTACCCACGGAAGGTGAAGATTCGACCACCGCAGCCGAAGCCTTCAACACGGCGGCAGGCTCAGGCTTTTTTGCCTGGGCGCCGCCCTCCCCGGCGGCGCGACTGGCCCGTGCCGCAGCGCTATGCTGGCCGCCGCCGGCACCTTCAGCGCTCCCCGGGCCCGCCGACCGCTCCACTACCACCGCCGGGCGAAACGCCAGCATGCGCAGCAGTATCATCTCGAAGCCGCAGCGGGGGTCGGCGGCCAGCGGCAGGTCGCGCTTGCCGTTAATGGCCATCTGGTAATACAGCTGGGCGTCCTCGGCGGTCATGGTCGCGGCCAGCGCGCGCACCCGTTCGGCATCGCCCCAGCCCCTGTCCACCGCTGCCGGCACCACCTGGGCCAGAGCGACGCGGTGCAAAAGGGAAATCAGTTCATCCAGGCTGGCTTCGAAATCCGGGGCGTGTTCGCCCATGGCGGCAACCACCGCCAGCGCACCCTGGGGTTCCCCTGCCACCACCGCTTCCAGCAACTGATACACGAAGCTGAGGTCCACGGTGCCAAGCATGGCGCGCACATCCGCTTCGCGCAGGGCACCGGAGCCGAAGGCGATGGCCTGGTCGGTAAGGCTGAGGGCGTCGCGCATGCTGCCGGTGGCGGCCCGACCCAGCAGCCACAGGGCGGGCTCCTCGAAGGACACCATCTCCTGTTCCAGCACCTGCTGCAAGTGCCCCACTACCTGGTCCGGTGGCATATTCTTCAGGTTGACTTGCAGGCAGCGTGACAAAATGGTGGCGGGGAGTTTCTGCGGGTCGGTGGTGGCCAACAGGAATTTCACGTGGGGCGGCGGCTCTTCCAGGGTTTTCAGCAGGGCGTTGAAACTGTGGTTGGAGAGCATGTGCACCTCGTCGATCAGGTACACCTTGTAGCGCGAGCGGGTGGGTGCGTACTGCACGTTTTCCAGCAGTTCGCGGGTGTCTTCCACCTTGGTGCGGGAGGCGGCGTCCACTTCCAGCAGATCGACACTGCGCCCCTCGGCAATCTCCCGGCAGGAGGAGCACTGGCCGCAGGGCTCGGAGCTCACACCCTGTTCGCAATTCAGGCACTTGGCCAGGATGCGCGCGATGGTGGTCTTGCCGACCCCACGGGTGCCGGTAAACAGATAGGCGTGGTGCAGGCGATCGTGGTCCAGAGCGTTGATCAGAGCCTTCAACACATGCTCCTGGCCCACCATTTCACGAAAGCTCTTGGGTCGCCACTTGCGTGCCAGTGCCTGGTAGGACATGCCGGTTCGTTGCCTTGACTGCAAAAAGGGCTAGGATACACCAGCACCGGAGGGGCGGGAAGAAAGTGGAGGCGACCCGAACAGCCACACCCCGGCACACGAGTCAGTAACTACCGTTGCTCCCTTCCGGGCCTGGCGGGGTTCACTACCTATCGTTGCGAGGGGACCGCCCGGGCCACCATAGCGCCTGCACCGAGGTGCACAGGGCGCGTATTGTGTCCTAAAGGTTAGCGCCCTGCAAGCTGGAGCCCGTATCCACGGCCTGGCGGCGCCGCGATGGCCCTCAGGCAAGGGCCGCCACGCGCCGACATATGGGTGTGCCACACGGAGCCGGCCTATGGGCTTGACAAGCAAGTTATAAGTATAAACATTGTCGCATTCGCACAGGGTGGACGCTATGCAACAAAGCACGCAACAGCACAGGGAACCACAACGCCGCCTGCTGACACTGGCTGTGGCGGGACTGGCCCTGGGCCTGGCCTTCGGCATGAGTGCCCTGCTCAAGTGGCGGGCCGCCAACGCCACGGTGCATCCGGTGGAACCGCTGCCGGTGTCCACGATCACCTTCGAGCGCCAGCACAGCTATCGCCAGGAGCGCCGCTTTCTCGGGGTGGTGGAGGCGGCGCGCCGGGCCGACCTCGGCTTTGAAACCGGTGGCCAGGTGACGACGATCACCGTGCACGAGGGCAGCGCGGTAAGCGCCGGCGAGCAACTGGCGGCCCTGGACGATCGCGGCCTCAAGGCCGAGCGCGCGGCCATCGCGGCGGAGCTGGAGGGCCTGGCGGCGGATCTCAAGCTGGCCCGGCTCAAAGCCGGGCGCCAGTCGGACCTGCAGGCCACCGGCGCGGTGTCGAAGGAGGCCTACGATGAAACCCGGCTGCAGGCACAGGCCCTGGCCGCCCGCCAGCGAGCCTCGGCGGCCCAGCTCGAACGGCTGGACATCGCGCTGGACAAGCTGTTCCTGCGCGCGCCCTACGACGGTATCGTCGCCGCCCGCTATATCGACAGCGGCGCCATCGTCGCCGCCGGCACCCCGGTGCTGCGGCTGATCCAGTCCGGACCCCGGGAGGCCCATATCGGCGTGCCACCGGAGCTGGCCGACACCCTGATCGCCGACACCAGCTACACCCTCCGGTGGCGCAGGGAAAGCCTGCAGGCGCCGCTGCGCGCGGTGCGTCCCGACCTCGACCCCCAGACCCGCGCCGCGGTGGCGGTGTTCACCCTGCCCGCCGGGCTGCGCGCCCGCGACGGCGAGGCCATCACCCTGCTGATGCACCGGCAGATTCCCCACAGCGGCGGCTGGCTACCGGTCAGCGCCCTGCTGGAGGGCCAGCGCGGGGTGTGGAACGTGCTGGCCATCAACCGCGCCGGGGAGCAGTGGGTGACCGCCCGGGAAGTGGTGGAGGTGCTGGATCTGCAGGGCGATCGAGCCTATGTGGCAGGCACCCTGGCGGACCGGCAGGCGGTAGTGGCGGACGGCATTCACCGCATCGCCCCCGGCTCCGCCGTGCGCCCGCTGGAGCCCTGACATGCTGGCCCGGGTACTCTACGACAACCGCCGTTTCGTCACCCTGGTAATGATCAGCATCCTGGCCACCGGCATCGCCAGCTACCGCTCGATCGCCCGCCAGGAAGACCCCACCATCACCAACTTTCTGGCCACAGTGACCACCTTCTTACCCGGCGCCACCCCGGAGCGGGTGGAAGCTTTGCTGACCCGGCCGCTGGAGGACGAACTGCGGCGCATTCCGGAAATCGACGAGCTGACCTCCACCTCCAGCGCCGGAGTGTCCTTTCTCAATATCAAGCTGGAGGAAACCCTGTCCAGCCAGGACATCCAGCGCGCCTGGACGGAAATCCGCGACGCCCTGGGCGACGCCAGCGCCAGTTTCCCCCCCGGCGCCGGCAGCCCGGCTTTCGACGATGACCGGCTGACCGCCTACACCACCCTGCTGGCGGTCAGTGCGGTACCGGACCGGGGGGTCCCGCTGTCGCTGCTGCACCGGGTGGCTCTGGATTTGGCGGACGCCGCCCGCAACGTGCCCGGCACCGAGCGCGTCGACCTCTACGGCGAGCCGGTGGAGGAAGTACGGGTGGCGGTGGACGAGGCCGCCCTCAACTCCCGCGGCCTGAGTCTGGCCCAGGTGGCCGGCGCCCTGCAGCGCGCCGACCCGAAAATAGCCGCCGGCCGCGCCAGCGGGGCCGGCAACGACCTGCTGGTGGAAGTGGCCGGCGAGTTTGACTCCCTGGCCCGCATCCGCGATGTGGTAATCAGCACCGGCGACCCCAGCAGCGGGGTGCGGCTGGGCGATATCGCCCGCGTGTACAAGGCCCGCAGCAGCCCTCCGGCCGCCATGGCGCTGGTGAACGGACAACCGGGCATCCTGGTGGCGGTGGCCATGTCCGACGGCCTGCAGGTGGAGGTGTGGAGCCAGCGCTTCGCGGACTTCGTCAGCACCTGGCGGGCCAGTGCGCCGGCGGGCATCGGGGTGGCCACCACCTACGACCAGAGCGTCTATACGCAGGAGCGGCTGCAGGGCGTGGTGGCCAACCGGTTGCTGGGGCTCGCCCTGGTGCTGC
>JBKDZQ010000633.1:0-1864 GCA_047971325.1 Parahaliea sp. | reverse complement strand
CATCATCAAGCCGGGGAGCAGGAGCAGGGTCAGCAGTGCGAATCTCATAGAAGATCTCCCGAAACGGGCGACCCGGAACCGGGCCGCCCGCACTGGTTGTGGGCTGGAACTAGCGTTTGGCCAGCGACTTCTTGGCCCACCCGGGCACTTTGAACACCCAGAACGAGCCCCCCTGGGACACCGGGCTGGTGAGGTCGGCCATGTCACCGCCCCACAGCGGCACCGCGCCGCCGTAGCCGGAGGCCACCCCGATGTACTGCTCGCCGTCCATTTCCCAGGTGATGGGTGAGGACACCACCCCGGAGCCGGTCTGGAACTGCCACAGCTCCTCGCCACTGCGCGCGTCAAAGGCCTTGAAGTAGCCGTCACCGGTGCCGGTGAACACCAGGTTG
Organism: Parahaliea sp.; assembly: GCA_047971325.1. Lineage (GTDB taxonomy): Bacteria > Pseudomonadota > Gammaproteobacteria > Pseudomonadales > Halieaceae > Parahaliea. The sequence continues at coordinate 1,472 of JBKDZQ010000633.1, read as the reverse complement.
CCCCTGGTGGCCAGCACCCCGGCCCACAGCGGCAGGCGCTCCTTGTGCTCCCATACGATCTTGCCCTTCACCGGATCCACCGCCCGCAGGATGCCGACGTGATCGTCATACATGCGCTTGATGCGAAAACCCTGCCCCAGGTAGGCGGAGCCTTTCTTGTAGGACACGTGCTCGGTCCAGTAGTCCTCCTTCCAGTGGTTGGCGCCGATGTAGAACAGGCCGGTATCCTGGCTGTAGGCCATGGGGTTCCAGTTCTTGCCACCGAGGAAGGGCGGCGACACCTCGATTTTCTCACCCCGGGCCTTGCCGTTGGCGGGCAGCGGCGGGCGCTGGCCTTCAACCTCCAGCGGGCGGCCGGTTTTCGGGTCGATACCGGTGGCCCAGGTAATGTTGTCGACGAAGGGGAAGGCGCGAATAAACTTCCCGTCCTTGCGGTTGACCACATAGAAGAAGCCGTTGCGGTCGGCGTGGGCGGTGGCCTTTACCGTTTTGCCCCGCTCCTTGTACTCGAACAGGACCAGTTCGTTGTTGCCGGAAAAATCCCAGGCGTCGTTGGGCGTGTGCTGGTAGAACCACTTCACTTCCCCGCTGCTTGGGTCCACCGCCACCTGACCGGAGGTGTAGAGGTTGTCATAGTCACGCGGGTTGCCGCCCGCGGCCGTGCGCTCCCAGGTGTTCCAGGGCGCCGTGTTGCCGGCGCCGATAATTATGGTGTTGTTTTCCACGTCGAAGCTGGCGCTTTGCCAGGGCGCCCCGCCGCCGTGATGCCAGGCTTCCACCAATTCGCCGTTTTCATCCCGTGGCCAGGTGGGCGCCTTGGGATCGCCGGTGGGGCTGCTGTCCTTGCCATTGAGGCGCCCCATGTGGCCCTCCACGAAAGGTCGCATCCACACTTCCTCGCCGGTATCCGGGTCGCGGGCGAACAGCTGGCCCACCACGCCGAACTCATCGCCGGAGGAGCCGTGAATCAGCAGCACGCGGCCGGTTTTCTGGTCCTTGACGATAGTCGGCGCGCCGGTCATGGTGTAGCCGGCGGTGTGGTCACCGAACTTCTTGTTCCAGACTTTCTTGCCCGTTTTCCTGTCCAGCGCCACGATGCGCGCGTCCAGCGTGCCGAGGAACACCTTGTCCTTGTAGATGGCGGCGCCGCGATTCACCACATCGCAACAGGGGCGAATATCCTCCGGCAGGCGGTGGGAATAGGTCCACAGTTTGGCACCGGTCCTGGCGTCGATGGCATACATGCGTGAATAGGACGCGGTGACATACAGCACGCCGTCGTGGTACAGCGCCTGGGTTTCCTGGCCGCGCTGTTTCTCGTCGCCGAAGGACATTGACCACACCGGCACCAGGGCCTTGACCGTGCTGGTGTTGACATCGCTGAGCTCACTGTAACGCTGGGCCTTCACGCCCATGCCGTAGCCGAGTACATCGCCGTTGGTCTTGTCATCGTTGATGATGTCATCCCAGGA
>JBKDZQ010000632.1:0-4904 GCA_047971325.1 Parahaliea sp. | reverse complement strand
TCAAGCAAGATACCACCAAAAAGGTGGGTATCAAGAACAAGCGCAAGGGCTGTGGCTGGAGTGACCGATACCTGTTTCACATCCTGGGGCTGATCAAATAATGTTCATGCGTTTGCCCTGGGGTCGGTGCCGAGCTACCCGACCAGCTCACTTTTTCCACCGCTTCCATCAGTTCCCCGATTTCAGCGGCGGAATAGTGCGTCGTGATCTGCCCGTTCCTGTGACCCAGGAGCACCTGCCGGGTTTCATGACTCACGCCTTTGGCCCGCAACCGGCGACCGAAGGCGTGTTTCAGATCATGTACCCGCACTTGCGGCAATCCAGCTTCTTTCCTTGCCCTGCGCCAGACCTTGGTGTTGATACGATCGACCGGCTGACCCTTCGAATAGGTGAACACGTACTCCGGGTTCCTGCCGCGCTGTCGATTGATCACCGCCCGTGCTTCGGCATTCATCAAACGATCCTCACCATTCTTGATACCGCCACCCGGGATAACAAAGACACTGGTTTTCAGCTCTGGAATCGATACCTCCCAATTCCACCGCAGGCAAACCACTTCCTGCTCCCGCGTTCCGGTGTTGAGCTTGAAAAGTGCCATTTCCCTCAAATGCTCCGGCAGGCGCGCAAACAACCTCGACTGCTCGTCCCAGGATTTAGTGCGGCGCCCTTGTGGACCAACTTGCAGGGGAGATCCCTGCCCGAGCATGTACACCAGGAATTTGAGGCCTACCTGAAGTGCGGCGGCCTCAAGCACGGCTTTGTGCTGGCCTGGAGCAAGCGCGACGGCACTGATCGCCGTGGCGGTTTATAGTTGCATGCAGGGGTGCCCAACCACCTGACCGAGGCTGGCGGAGCAGGATTTGTTGGACTAGGCTTGAAGATAATGGAAGTGACCTGACGGCAGGACCGCAGCGCCAGTTGTTCCCGCGCAGCCTGCTCGCACGCGGGTCAGGCTGCGCGGGAAAGATGGGTTTCGCCGGCGTCATTGTGTCCAGGGATAGCCGGAACGGGAGAGGCACATGAATACCTCACGACGGGATTTCCTTATCGGTCTTGCAGCCAGCGCCCCGCTGGCGTCCTGTCTCGCAGTGCAGGCCTACGCGGTGGCGCCGGGTGGGGCCGCCGGTGAGTTGCTGGAAGCGAGCAGGGTCATTGTCGGCCGGGAGGATCTGGATCCCGAGATCGCCCAGCGCGTTTACGATGCACTGCTGAACAGGATGGATGACTTCGCCGCGAAAGTCGCGGCACTGAATTCCAGACTGGCAGCGGGGTTGGATCGCGACGCCGCGCTGGCGGCATTGGACGGACAGGATCTCGACCTGGCACTGGCCATCGCCCAACCCTGGTACACCGGTGTGGTGGGCGTGGGCGACGGCACCTCCGATGAGGACGACGCCGTCTTCGTCACCTTCCTTGGTGCCGAGGCGGGCCGGGCCCTGCGCCATATCCTGCCAATACAGTCCTACGCCACTGGCGCGCCTGGATGGTGGGCGGAGCCGCCTACTGGCGTTCGCGCGCCGGCCATGCCAGCGACGGTCCGCGATTGGTCCTACGTACCCGAGGGCGCGGACGCGCCCACGCACAAGGCTGATCCGGAATTTCTGGAGCTGGTCTTTCCACAGGAGACAGGCGACCAGGAAGAGGGATAAACAGAGATAAAAACGGATAAGGCGACGACAGGCGTCTTTCCCGCCATGCCGCACGATGGCGGCAGGCCGGGGAGAGCGCAATGAGGACATGAGCATGGCTGAGTACGATGCGGATGCGATTGTAGTGGGCTCCGGCGGTTTGGGTTCCGTGGTTGCCCTGCAACTGGCAAAGGCCGGCAAGGCCGTCATCATGCTGGAGGCCGGCCCCCAGATTCCAAACTGGAAAGTGCTACAGAACTGGCGCTCATCACCGCGCAAGGACAACTATGTCGAGCCTTTCGGCAACTATCCCTGGGCGCCCAACAGCTACACCAGCGGTTATCTGGACAGGGGCATCGACCTCAAGCGCTGGCCCGGCACTGTGCGCGCAGTCGGCGGCACCTTGCGCCACTGGACAGGCATCACCTGGCGCTTTCTACCCGAGGAATTCCGGCTTCACTCCCTGCACGGTGTGGGCCGGGACTGGCCGATTGATTACGACGATCTGGAGCCCTATTACAGCGAAGCCGAGTACTTTATCGGCGTCAGCGGTATGGACGGCGACGACCAGTCCGGCCAGCGCCCCGGACAAAGCTATCCTCCGCGCTCCAGGCCCTACCCACTGCCACCGGAGGCCAAGCCCTATTCGGTTCAGCGTCTGCAAATGCGTCTCGCTCCCACGGGGTTGCGCATCCTGCACGCCCCCAATGCCCGGGCATCGCAAAATTACGACGGTCGACCAGCCTGCATCGGCAACAATATGTGCCAGTCCCCCGATTGCCCCATAGGTGCCAAGTTCTCTGGTTATATGGCGGTCGACAAGGCCCTGGCGGCAGGGGTTGAGTTACGCACCGAAGCGGTGGTCGACCAGCTGGAAAAAGATGGCTCCGGCAAAATTACCTCACTCGGCTATCTTAACCGCGACGGCTCGCGGCAGCGTCTAACCGCCAGGGTATACGTGATTGCCGGGCACGCTCTGGAAACGCCCAAGCTGCTGATGATGAACGGGCTTGCCAGGCGCTCCGGTGAACTGGGCCGCAATTTGATGGTTCACCCGGGCTTCGTGAGTTTTTTCGCGGTCGATGAACCGGTCTGGCAGGGCCGGGGGCAGTACAACCACTCGATTATGCTGAAATGGCGTATTGGCGAGCACCGTGCGACATCCTCGGCCTTCACCATGTCGCCCTGGAACGTCAATAAAACCACCATGCTCACCAACCTGTTACTGCAGAAAAAACTTATCGGCAGCGAACTGGACCAGGCGATTTCCAGAACCGTAGGGCACACGGTCATGATGAATAGCATTCTGGAAGATCTGCCCACTGCGGGCAATGCCATTTCGCTAAACAGCAACTGGAAGGATGCACTGGGCTTGCCCGGTCTGCACTTCAGGTACCGGGTATCCGATTACGTCAAAGCCTGCCTGCCCAATATCGCCAATGATAACGCGAATATTGCCAAGGCCATGGGCGTAACGCAGCCACCTGAACACTACTACTTTATCACCCACGACCATTTGCTGGGCACGACCATTATGGGTGACAACCCGTCGAACTCCGTGGTCGATCGCAATCTGCGCTGCCACGATCATGAAAATCTATTCCTGGTAACGACCGGTGTCCATCCCTCGTCCACCGCGGTAAATCCGACATTGACGGGCCTCGCGCTGGCTTTTCGCGCGGGCCACTACCTGGCAGCAGAAATCTGAGCGAGGCCACTACCGCCCAGCCTGGAGAAGGACAATGCGTACATTGAAGGTCAATGTGTTCACCCTGACCGCCGCCGCGCTGCTGCTGCTGGGCGTGCCCGCGGCAGGCCGCGACGGCGACAGTGCCACCGGGACAGCCCACGCCGTGGTCGCATCGCCCGGCGAAGCAGTAGCTATCGCCGCTGATTGCGGCGGCTGCCACGGCGGCGCCGACGGCGAACCGGGTTTCGCCGGGGGCTTTCCCTTTGCCACGCCCATGGGCACTGTTTACGCACGCAATATCACTCCAGATGTGGACACCGGCATTGGTGGCTGGACGCTGGAGGAGTTTGGGCAGGCCTTGCGCGAGGGAAAATCGAAAACCGTGGGCAACCTCTACCCGGCCATGCCCTATACCAGCTATCGCCAGATGACGGATGAAGACGTGCGCGCGCTTTACCACTACTTCATGAACGAGGTCGCGCCGGTAGCCAATGAGGTAGGGGAAACAAGACTCGGTTTTCCCTTTCTGCGCGTCAGCATGACGGTCTGGAAAGCCCTGTTCATCGACAGCGGTACCGCTCCGCCGCTGGCTGGGGCCAGTGAGCAGGTGCGCAGGGGACAGTACCTGGTCGACGTGCTCGGTCACTGCGGGGAGTGCCACACCCCGCGCGGGGCGATGTACCAGCTGCAGGCGTCGAGCCGGCATCTCGGCGGCGCCAGTGTCGGCTGGTATGCGCCGAATATATCCTCCGACAGCACGGGCATCGGCGACTGGCCGGACGCGAAGCTCAAGTCCTTTCTCACCCGGGGCAAGGTGGAGGGTGCCGTCGCTGGCGGCCACATGGGTCTGGCAGTGCGCAACAGCCTGTCCCGCATGCCGCCAAAAGATATCGAGGCGATGGTGGCTTACCTGAAGGAAACCCGGCCCGTAGAGGGGCCACCGCTGGCGCCACCGGTGACAGAGGTGCCGCCCCTCGACCTCGCGCTGGTGGAGCCCGTCAGTAGGGGGCTTGGGGACATCAGCAATACTACGACCACCAACGGTGCCCTGCTCTATCTTTCCGCCTGCGCCACCTGTCATGGCATCAACGGTTCGCTGGAAGCAGGAGGCGGGCCACCCCTCACCCGCAGCCGCTCGGTCAGGCGCGCCGAAGCAACGAATGTGGTACAGGCGATCGTCAGTGGTGTCACGCTCGGTGAACTGGCGCCGCGACATCTCATGCCGTCGTTCCGCGCCGATTTCAGCAAGGCCCAGATTGCCGCCGTCACGACCTATGTCCGCCAACGCTTTGGCGGTTTTGATGACAGCGTCAGCACCGCCCAGGTGGAGCGCATACTAAAGGGCAGCGGCGGCGTCCCCTGGCTCATTCTCAATGCGCGCTGGCTCGCCTGGCTGAGCCTGATATTGGCCGGGCTGGTTCTCGCCGGGCTGGTCTGGCGACGTACCCGGCCCTAGCGCTTTTCACTCAGTCGCCACTGCCCACCCGCCAGATGGTGTTGCCGACGTCATCGGCCACCAGCAGGTATCCCCTGCGGTCAAATTCCACCCCGACAGGGCGCCCCCTGGCTTCGCCCGAGTCGTTCAG
>JBKDZQ010000631.1:0-2988 GCA_047971325.1 Parahaliea sp. | reverse complement strand
GCCCGCGACACCAAGCTGGGGCCGGAGGAAATTTCCGCCGACATCCCCAACGTCGGTGAGAGTGCACTGGCCAATCTGGATGAGTCCGGCATCGTGTACATCGGTGCCGAAGTGGACGCCGGCGACATTCTGGTGGGCAAGGTGACACCGAAGGGTGAAACCCAGCTGACCCCGGAAGAGAAGCTGCTGCGGGCGATTTTCGGTGAGAAAGCCTCCGACGTAAAGGACACCTCCCTGCGCGTGCCCTCCAGCACCAAGGGCACGGTGATCGACGTGCAGGTCTTCACCCGCGACGGTCTGGAGAAGGACGCCCGCGCCCTGCAGATCGATAAGCACCAGCTCGACCAGTTCCGCAAGGACCTCAAGGAAGAGTACCGCATCTTCGAAGAGGCGACCTTCGCCCGCCTGGGCAACCTGATCAAGGACCAGAAAACGGTCAGCGGTGCTGGCCTGGCCAAAGGCACCAGCCTCAGCGAGAAGGTGCTGTCCGAACTGGATCGCGACCAGTGGTTCAAGCTCAAGCTGGCCGACGCCGACCTGACCGAGGCCCTGGCATCGGCCAGGCGCCAGCTCGACGAGCAGAACAAACTGCTGGAGGAGCGCTTTGAGGACAAGAAACGCAAGCTGCAGTCCGGTGACGACCTCGCCCCCGGTGTGCTGAAGATCGTCAAGGTCTACCTGGCCATCAAGCGCCGCATCCAGCCCGGCGACAAAATGGCTGGCCGCCACGGCAACAAGGGTGTGATCTCCGTGATCATGCCGGTGGAGGACATGCCCTACGACGAAAACGGCGATCCGGTGGACATCGTGCTCAACCCGCTGGGTGTGCCCTCGCGGATGAACGTGGGCCAGATTCTGGAAACCCACCTGGGCATGGCCGCCAAGGGGCTGGGCGTCAAGATCGACCGCATGATCGCCGAGCAGCGCAAGGTGGCCGAGGTGCGCAAGTTCCTCAAGGCCATTTACAACAACGGCGCCGGTCGCGAAGAGGATCTCAACTCCCTGAGCGACGACGAGCTGCTGGCGCTGGCCAACAACCTGCGTGGCGGCGTCCCCATGGCGACGCCGGTGTTCGACGGTGCCTCCGAGGAGTCCATCAAGGAATTGCTGAGCCTGGCGGAGCTGCCGGAAAGTGGCCAGTTCACCCTGTTTGACGGCCGTACCGGCGAAGCCTTCGATCGCCCGGTCACCGTCGGCTATATGTACATGCTCAAGCTCAATCACCTGGTGGACGACAAGATGCACGCCCGCTCCACCGGTTCCTACAGCTTGGTGACCCAGCAACCCCTGGGCGGCAAGGCCCAGTTCGGTGGCCAGCGCTTCGGAGAGATGGAAGTGTGGGCGCTGGAGGCCTACGGCGCGGCTTACACCCTGCAGGAAATGCTGACGGTGAAGTCCGACGACGTAGCCGGTCGCACCAAGATGTACAAGAACATTGTCGATGGTGATCATCGCATGGAGCCGGGCATGCCCGAGTCCTTCAACGTGTTGGTCAAGGAGATCCGTTCGCTCGGTATCGATATCGAGCTGGAGAACGACTAGGTGCGCGGCTGTGGCTGTTCCGTCAGATGGCGGGGCGGCCTGCGCAAGAACCGGCAAATTCAGGACATGCGGCGGGGTGGCCCGACCACCCGCCCGAAGGCAAACCTCGCGGAGGAAAGACCTTGAAAGACCTACTCAACCTGCTCAAGTCACAGGGACAGTCAGAAGAATTCGATGCCATCCGGATCGGCCTGGCATCACCGGAGATGATTCGTTCCTGGTCATTCGGCGAAGTGAAAAAGCCGGAAACCATCAACTACCGCACCTTCAAGCCGGAGCGCGATGGTCTGTTCTGCGCCAAGATCTTCGGCCCGGTGAAAGACTACGAGTGTCTGTGCGGCAAATACAAGCGCCTCAAGCACCGCGGTGTGATCTGCGAAAAGTGCGGCGTGGAAGTGGCGCTGGCCAAGGTGCGCCGGGAGCGCATGGGTCACATCGAGCTGGCCTCGCCGGTGGCCCACATCTGGTTCCTGAAGTCTCTGCCCTCCCGCATCGGCCTGCTGCTGGACATGACCCTGCGCGACATCGAGAGGGTGTTGTACTTTGAATCCTATGTGGTCACCGATCCCGGCATGACCACCCTGGAACTCGGCGAACTGCTTACCGACGAGCAGTACTATGAGTCGATGGAAGAGTTCGGCGACGAATTCACCGCCAAGATGGGTGCCGAGGCGGTTCAGGATCTGATGATACAGCTCAACCTGGAACAGGAAATCGCCCGCCTGCGCGAGGAGATTCCCGCCACCAATTCCGAAACCAAGATCAAGAAGCTGTCCAAGCGCCTGAAGCTGATGGAAGCCTTCGCCAGCTCCGGCAACAAGCCCGAGTGGATGGTGATGAACGCCCTGCCGGTGCTGCCGCCGGATCTGCGTCCGCTGGTACCGCTGGACGGCGGCCGCTTCGCGACCTCCGACCTGAACGACCTGTACCGCCGGGTGATCAACCGCAACAACCGCCTGAAGCGGCTGCTGGATTTGAACGCCCCGGACATCATCGTGCGCAACGAGAAGCGCATGCTGCAGGAATCCGTGGATGCGCTGCTGGACAACGGCCGTAGTGGTCGCGCCATCACCGTCTCCAACAAGCGCCCGATGAAGTCCCTGGCCGACATGATCAAGGGCAAGCAGGGTCGCTTCCGCCAGAACCTGCTGGGCAAGCGGGTCGACTACTCCGGTCGTTCGGTGATCGTGGTGGGCCCGACCCTGCGCCTGCACCAGTGTGGCCTGCCGAAGAAGATGGCCCTGGAGCTGTTCAAGCCCTTCATCTTCGGCAAGCTGGAAGCCCGTGGTCTGGCGACCACCATCAAGGCGGCCAAGAAGATGGTCGAGCGCGAACTGCCCGAGGTCTGGGACGTTCTCGCCGAAGTCATCCGCGAACATCCCGTGCTGCTCAACAGTGCACCGACCCTGCACCGTCTGGGTATCCAGGCGTTCGAGCCGGTACTGA
>JBKDZQ010000630.1:0-2789 GCA_047971325.1 Parahaliea sp. | reverse complement strand
CTGGACATGATCGACCGCCTGGCCGGGCACAGCGCCAGCCTCCCCCATCCCGCTGGCAGCCGTTATCACCTCGACTACGCCCGCCTGCACGAAGACATCGAGCGCGTTCGCCAGGGCCTTCACGATTACCTGGTGCCACGGCGTGCCCAGCCCCGTGACCCTGTGGAGCTGCTAGGCGACTACCGCCAGGTGTCCGAGAGGGCGGCCCCGTGAACGCCGCCCAAGCCAGCGCCTTTCAGGCCAACGCCGGCTTCACGGCCGCGGAAGTCTCCGTGGTGCTGGTGAGCCTGGTATTCGCCGTACTGCTGCTCTGGGGTGTCTGGGCGCTGCGCACGGCTTATGTCGGTTGGGCCGAAGCGCGTCTTTCCCAGCGTCAGCTCTTCGGGGTTGCGGTGCGCTTTGTCGCGTTGGATTTGGTGCTGACATTCTTTCTGTTGTCCTGACCCGATAAGGAATTCGCCATGGTTTCGTGTATCGTTTCCCACCGCCTGACCCTGGGAGTTCGCGTGTCTGCCGCGGCCGTACTGTCAGCCAGCAGCGTATCGCAGGTGGTCGCCCAGGGCTTGCCGACGCTGGAGGATCCGTCGCGCGGCACCGGCAGCGGCATCATGGAGACACTGCGCAATTACGGCTACGACATCGTGTTGCTGATAGCGCTGCTGGTGGTGGCCTCGATGTTCATCGGGGTCTGTTATCACGCCTACAGCACCTATTCGGAAATCCACACCGGGCGCAAGACCTGGGGGCAGTTCGGCCTGACCGTGGCCGTCGGTGCGATCCTGTTGGTGGTCGGTATCTGGCTGCTGACCAAAGCCACCGGCATCCTGTAAAGGCCTTCCTTGATGGACGGCACACGCGAACATCAGCAAGACGATACAGTGACCTTCCTGCCGCACCGCCTCAACCGCCAGCCCGTGGTGGTGCGAGGGCTGACGACGGACGAGTTGTGGATTTGTGTGGGCCTGTCGGCCCTGGCCGGGTTGCTAGTCGGCCTACCACTGGCCTGGCTGACCTCGACCCTGGCGTTGATACCGACGGTGATCGTGGCCGCCGTGGCCCTGGGCGTCTTTGCGGGTGGGAGTGCGCTGCGGCGCCGGAAGCGAGGGCGCCCCGACACCTGGCTTTATCGTCAGTTGCAGTGGCACATCGCACTGGTCCACCCCTTGCTCTCACCCTGGGTCAGCGGGGATGCGCTGGTAACGCGCTCGGGCTATTGGACGACGCGCAGGGGTCAGCCATGAGCCGTTTCAAGAATGAGGTTACCCATCTTCAGGCCCACATCAAGACGCTGCGACGGGGTGTGGGCGCCCTGTTCATCCTCACCGGAGTGCTGGGCGTCGGTTGGTGGCAGGCGCCCCGCGATCTCACCATTCATGTGCCGCCGGACCTGCGCTCCGGCAGTGTGCGCAAGTGGTGGGACGTGCCACCGGAATCGGTCTATGCCTTTGCCTTCTACCTCTTTCAGCAGCTCAACCGCTGGCCCACCAATGGCGAGGAAGATTACGCGCGCAATATCCGGGCGCTGTCCGCCTCGCTGACCCCGGCCGGTCAGCACATGCTCCGACTCGCTTACGCGCAAAAGCGACGCACTGGCGAGCTACGACAGCGGGTGCGGGGTATCTATGAAATCCCGGGGCGGGGCTTCGGCGATGACCCGACCCGGCGCGTACGGGTGGTGTCCAGGCGCGACTGGCTCGTCACCTTGGACATCGCCGCCGACGAGTATCACGGGGCCGAGCAGGTCAAGCGCGCCCTGGTGCGCTATCCCCTGAAGGTGGTACGTCTGGATATCGACCCGGAACGCAATCCCTTCGGCCTGGCGCTGGACTGTTACGACGGCACACCGCAGCGCATCGCCGCGGAGCCGGCCCCGCCATCCACGCCAGCGGAAACGCCATAGCGAGCTTGCCATGTGCCCTCTACCCCCTATTCTGGTCTGCCTCTTCCTGCTTTTCGGCGCAATACCCACCAGTCACGCGGTGGAAATCCTCACCTGGGAACGCCTGCCGCTGACGCTACCCCTGGTGGTCGGCCACGAGCGCGTGGTCTTCATAGACCGCAACGTGCGCGTCGGCGTGCCCACCTCGATCGGCGATCGCCTGCGCCTGCAGAGCACCGGCGGTGCACTCTACCTGCTGGCGTACGAGCGCTTCGAACCCACGCGTCTGCAGTTGCAGGATGCCGATGACGGCACCCTGATCCTGGTCGACATTGCCGCACAGGACGGCGACGGCCCGCTGGAGCCGGTGCGCATCGTCGAAGGCGAGACCCATGGCACTCATTCTGGCGGCAAGGGCGGTGGCAAGGACACACAACCCTCCGAGGCGCCAGGCACTGCCATCCCGAATCCCGCGCGGGAGACACCGGTGCCGGTGATGCTCACGCGCTACGCCGCCCAGAGCCTCTACGCCCCGCTGCGTACCGTCGAGCCCGTGACCGGCCTCTCGCGCGGGAACCTGCACCGCGACCTGCCGCTGGACACCCTGTTGCCCACCCTGCCGGTTCGCGCCAGGGCGCTGGCCGCCTGGCTCCTGGAGGATCACTGGGTGACGGCGGTGCGCCTGACTAACACCGCCCATCGGTGGCTCAGCCTGGACCCCAGAGCCCTGCAGGGCAGCTTTGTGGCGGCGACGTTTCAGCACCCAAACCTGGGACCGGTGGGTGAATCGGACGACACCACCGTGCTGTACCTGGTGACACGTGGCCATGGCCTGGTGCAAGCACTGCTGCCCGCCATCAGCCCCATCGATGCCACCCGCAACCTGCCGGCAGCCGCTGCCACTGGCGAC
>JBKDZQ010000629.1:0-6134 GCA_047971325.1 Parahaliea sp. | reverse complement strand
GGATGAGAGTAGGTGCGGCTCGGGTGATTGAAATTTGCGGGACAGCGCGTAAATGCGCTCGAAAGCCACCTGGGCCCGGGCGATATCCGGCAGTATGTTCAGGATTTGACTGAGCGGGGTTTTCAGATACAGCATGACCAGCACGAACCCGCCCAGCATGGTGTTGTCGATCGATGGCCACAGGGCGTGGTAGGCGATGGCCGCCCCGATTACAAAAAAGAACAGGGTTGAGCCGAGGGTTTCCGCGCTGATAAAAATCGTGGCGGCGCGAATATTAGACTGGCAGATGCGCCCTGTGGCGCCTTTGATTTTCTGCTCGAACATATGGTGTCGGCGTTGCCGCTGGATGCGCAGTTCCTTGGCGCCGCTCGACAGGGCCTGGTAATAGACTTGCAGCTCGTCGTGACCATCCCGCGCGCTATCCAGGTGGCGCCTGCCAAAGTAGTAGGCCAGGTACTGGGCCGCGCTGCCAATGGCGGCGATGGCCAGGGTCACCAGCAGTAATTGCCAGGAGAGATACCCCAGATAGGCAAAGCAGGCGATGGAGATGGTGGTAGCCACGATCAGAGGCGCGATACTCAGGCTAAAATCGCTGATGGTGTCCACATCATGGACCAAAATGGGTATCAGGCGTTCATTGCGATAACGTTCCAACTGCTCGATCGGCGCCAGCAGCACCTGTTTGGCCAGGCGTCGCCGCATCTCCAATACCAGCCGCTGGCCGACCTTGTTGATGATCAGGTTCGACAGGGTGGCGCTGAGTAGTACCAGTACACAGAGGCCGGCAAATACCTCCAGTAGTGCATAGCCCTGGCCGCTGTCGCTGTTCATGGCCTGGTTGATGGTAGCGAGCAGGGCAGTCGTGCCAAGGCCTCCGACGATACCGAGCAGGGTGGAAATGCACACCTGCCAGCGAAAGGGCTTGAGCAGGCGGTAGCATTCCCGCCCCAGGCTGTTGGACGTTTCCATTACTCCTGGTGCCGGGCTGTTGGGTCGCCGTCGGCAGCGGCCCGTTTGCGAACCTCCTTCCAGACGCGCAGGAAGTTGCCGCTCCAGAGCTTTTCGATATCGGTATCCGAGTAGCCGCGCTGCATGAGTTCGGCCGTCAGGTTGCGACTATCACTCACGTCTTCCCAGCCCACCACGCCGCCCCCGTCGTTAAAGTCGGAGCTGATGCCCACGTGGTCAATGCCGATTTTCTTGACCGCGTAATCAATGGCGTTGGCAAAATCGTCCAGGGTCGCCTTGGGCTCTTCTTCAACAATCTGGTAGAGAGCGCTGGCGTACTCCGCGAACTTCTGTTCCGGCCAGATGGCGATAACCGGGTCCCCCGGCATGTGGGCGTAAGCCAGGTTGTCCAGGGTTTCCAGCGGGGGAAGGTCAAATTCGGTTCGCAGCTGATTGAGTTTTTCCAGCGTGTGACTGCTCAGCGGTTTGAGATAGGTCGGGAAGCCCACTACCTGTACGACACCACCGCTGGCCTTGATGAGTTGGAGCTCCCTGTCACTCAGGTTGCGCGGTATGTCCACAATGCCGCGCACGGCGGAATGGGAGGCGACGAGGGGGGCTCGACTGAGGCGGGCGACTTGCTCCAGCGCCCTGGAGGACATCTGCGAGACGTCGATGATCACCCCCAGCTCATTGAGTTTTGCCACGGCCTGCTCGCCCAGCCCGGACAGGCCGCCAAGCGCGTCCGGTGTGTCGTTGAAAAAAGCCATGGGGCGCGAGGAATCGGCCCAGGCGTTGTTGCCGATATAGCTCAAGCCAAACATGCGCATGCCGCGGGCCGCCCAGCGGTCGAGCTGGGACAGGTCGTCGCCGAAGGGGTAGGCATTCAACAGGCTGATCACAATGGCGAACTTGCCTTCGTCCGCCAGGCGATAGAAATCGTCCGGCGTGTAGGCGATGCCCGCCTGGTTGGGGTAGTCGCGGGCAATGTTCTGGATGATCTGGTAACGCACCTCCTGCTGATGTTGGGCTTCCTCGCGCATGCCCGGCGTCGGCCGATGGGGCGCGTTGGGGCCGTTCCACATCTCGGGCCAGGCGAACACCGTGAGTGCCGCACCGGACAGGCGGCCCTTGCCGGCCTTGACCAGGTCGAATTGATAGGGGCCGTCGGTGTTGGCTTCGCTGCCTTCGGTATTGAACTCGGGCGGGACGTCGATATGGCTGTCGAAGGAGAGGATACGCTCGTGCAGCGCCTCCGCGCGCTGCCGGATCTCTCTCGGATAGCGCACCTCACCTTGTTGCCACAACACCAGGTGGCTGCCGGCGGCGATGCCGCCCACGATAAGCACAAAGGCCACCCAGAACCACGGGGATTTCAGGCCGCGAAGTAATGTCATCAGTTTCCCCGTTTCTGTACGCGCTGACCTGTGTCAACGAGTGGTTGCAGCCGAAATTTACTGGATGACGGTGGCCGATAATACGCGAATGCGACTAACGCGCGTCTCGATGGTGAATCGTCAGGACGGCCTGCGTTGTTCGGTAAGTGCCCGCTAAATTTGGTGGCTCCGGCGCCGTTACTGACAAGGATGTGTTGTCGCGGCGGTTGGCGGAATAGCGGACCATTCGCAAAATACGCCGTGGCGCCCGCAATGCAGCCCGCAATGATAAAGGTGAACTGCTTCATGCGATTTTCTCGCAGGAAATTTCTCGTCACCGCATCGGCCACCGGCCTGGCGGTGCCGGGCGCTTACTATGCCTGGCGGGAAGCCAGGCATGCGTTGAGTGACAAGGAGGACGAGGACGTCACGCCGGGCGAGGCAGTGGTGGAGCCGGCCTCGAACCAGGGCGATTGGCTGGCCGAGCGCCTGCGGGGCATCTGGGACTTCGAGTTGGTGTCCGGCGGCGGGCTGGAGGCCCTGCCCGCGTCAGGGTTGCAACTGCTTTTGGATGCGGGATACACCGGGCGGGCGCTGCGCGGTTTCCTTGGAACCTGCGAGTCACTGCGGGCAGAGCCGGATCCGCGGTATCGGGTTTCCGGGAGTCTGGCCGGTCGCGATAGCGCCACGCTGCGCTGGCTGCTCTTTGACGGGAATGCCCCAAGGTATGAATGCAATGCCGTGCTGGACGAGGTCTGGAGTATCTGGCGCCATGCCGGGGACGGTACCCTGAGCGGCAGTATCCGGGACCTCCAGCGCTCGCTGCAGCTTCCGGATCAGCAGCTTGCATTTGTCGCGCGCAAGCAGCGCTTCCCCGAGGCCAAGGAGCGCATTCGCTACAACGCGCCCTTACAGGAATGGCTGGTATCGGCCGAGCATCGCCTGTTCCACCAGATCTGGCATGCCTCCCGCGACAAATGGGACCGGTTGTCCGAGGACAAGCGCGAAGGGCTCCGGGGTCTGGGGTGGCAGCCGGGGCCGATCGGCGAAGAGCGGGATGCCCGGGGTAAACACAAGCACCGCAACGGCTCAGGGGAAGATTTTCTGTTCATGCACCGGCATATGCTGCGGCGTGCGCTAAGCCTGCAGCCGGGGCTGACCTGTTGGTCCCGCCTGCCGATGCCGGCGCCCTTTATCGAGCGTGACCGGCAAGGTTTTATCCGCTACTACGAAAACCGGGACGGCTGTTCCGTGCCGCCGGCCTGGGAGCCCGCGGATGATCCCGAATACGCCCAGTGGCTGCGAGGGGTGAAGGGCGGGGAAACCTTCTTCAGTAACTACCAGGTGTGGGAATCGCTTTACCAGGATCCAGAGTATCTGGCCCGGCTGACCCTGGGTGAGCTGGGTTCGGAAATCGAGCTGGGAATACACGACTTGCTGCACATGCGCTGGGCGACGGTAACGCGCGACCCGAGCAATGGCATGCCCTTGTTCTGGGACCGTAACTACACGGACTTTGCTTCCCGCTGGTTTCGGCCGGAGAACGATTACCTCGGCGATCCCTTCTCCTCCCACGTCAATCCGGTGTTCTGGATGTTTCACAGCTGGATCGATGATCGTGTCGAGGACTGGTTCCGTGCCCATCAGCGCATCCATCCCGGCGAAGTGGAGCGTCAGCGCGTCAAGGGGCTGCCCTGGTTTGCGCCCGGGCGATGGGTACAGCTGGACGACCCGTGGCTGGGGGCTTCGCCTTACGGATGCCTGCCTTCCGGCGAGCGTAGCGACGCCGTGGCGCTGGATACGGAAGTGATGAAGCTGGCGCTGCGTATTGCCCTGAGTGGTGAGGATGATGCGTCCAAGTGGCTCAAGCGCACCCCGCGCCGGCCCTGGTATGCCAGGAACCTGAAACTGGCATAAATTTGATGACGGTGCTTTCGTTTCCCTGTTCAACACGACGTTGGCAGCCATCAAACGGAAGGTTTCCGGGCTTGGGGTTTTTCCCTGCGGGTTGGCGGTCGTCCAGATAAATTACAGCACGAGGTGTTGACGCATGACGCAAATAACCACGCCCCCATTGTACGATATGATCGGTGTAGGTTTCGGCCCCTCTAACCTGGCGCTGGCTATTGCGCTGGAGGAGATGGGTAACAGTCCCGGCGGAATCAACGTGCTGTTTTTGGACAAGCAAAAGCACTATCAATGGCACGGGGAGACCTTGGTCAGTCAATCCGATTTGCAGATTTCCTTTTTAAAGGATCTGGTCTCATTGAGAAATCCCGAAAGCCCTTACTCGTTTGTGAACTATCTGCACAAGCACCAGCGGCTTGTTGATTTCATCAACCTGGGTACCTTGTATCCCTGCCGTATGGAGTTCAATGACTATTTGCAATGGACCGCCGGTCATTTCAAAGAGCTGTGTCACTACGGTCAGGAGGTCAGGTCGATCGAACCAGTCGAGCGTAACGGAGTCGTGGATACCCTGCGCGTAATCTCATGCAGCGCCAGTGGCAAGGACTATGGCTTTGAAGCGCGTTCGGTTGTGGTGAGTCCGGGTGGCAAGCCGAGTATTCCCGAGGTTTTCAGGCAGCTGAGCGGTGATGCCCGCGTGTTTCACCACGCTGAGTATAAATCCAGCGTCAGAGCCCTTGAGATTGGCGCCTCCGGGCCGGCGCGCATTGCCATCATCGGTGCCGGGCAGAGCGCCGCGGAGGCGTTTATCGATTTGAATGACTGCTATCCTTCAGTGGCGGTGGACTGGGTGATTCGTGGGTCCTCTATCAAGCCGGCGGACGATACACCCTTTGTGAATGAAATTTTCGCGCCTGAGTTTACTGACCTGATTTACCAGCAGGAAGCGTCCGAAAGAGCCCGCTACATCGGCGAGTATCACAATACTAACTATTCCGTGGTCGACGTCGATTTGATCGAACGCATCTACGGTATTTTTTATCGGCAGAAAGTGGAAGGTCATGAGCGCCACAGATATCGTCGACTGATGACCGTTGAACAGGTGGAGGCTGATAGTGATGGCGTGTGGCTTTCGCTGCGAGACAAATCCAACGGGAGAGCATCCCGTGGATACGACGCGGTTATCCTGGCAACCGGCTACAATCGTACACGGCATCACGAATTGCTCTCGCCCCTGGCACCGTACCTGGGCGATTACTCCGTAGGTCGCGATTATCGCATCGAGACCGAAGCGTGTTTTAAACCCGCCATCTATATGCAGGGCTTTTGTGAGCCAACACACGGTTTGAGCGATACCCTGTTGTCGGTGTTGCCTTATCGTTCGCAAGAGATTGCCAGTTCCTTGCAGCAGTACTTGCAGCAATGGCAGTCGAACAGCTCCCGGAAAGAGCCGTTCGCGATGGCGCTGGACAGGGCCTGAGGGTCTCTGCCTCCACCCTCACAGAGTCGTGCGGTTGGTGTTTGCAAAAGGTAGGGCGACCTTGAAATGCCTGGACCCTACGCACCGTAATATCAGGTTGTCTGGTAACTATTCACCACCCTTCCTGAGGAATTCAGGCAATCCATCTTGAAATAGCACTACCAAAGCTTCACTTGCGGTACATGATGCCTGGGCCATACTGGACCGGACGCGTGACGGATACCAGGAGCTCGGCGACAAAGCGTTGGCCCTGTGCATCAACTAACACCTGAGCCCGATACTCGGTCACGATGCGGCTGATATCGATATCCACCACTTGGCGAGCTTCATAACCTCCTCCTGGTAATCCCCTTGAGGCAGGCTGCGTCGATCAATCGCCAGTAACTCGATCTCATCGGGGTCGTCCACGGGTTTTAAGTTCT
>JBKDZQ010000628.1:0-2075 GCA_047971325.1 Parahaliea sp. | reverse complement strand
GACGGTGTGCTGTCATCCCATCACATCGTTATATAATGCAATATATAGCGAGGGCCGGCAAGCAGCTGTCATGCAACATGGCCCAGCTTCCCGCCAGGCTGGGGTCGGAATCGGAAAAAGGGCTATCCGCCCATCAGTAGCGGGCGCAACTCAGGCATCCTTGAGCAGGACGACGCTGGGCGCCTTGAAAATAGCGCAGGCCACCTGATCCAGTTCCAGCCCCAGCTCCCTGGCGCTGGTGTTGGTGACAATCGCCGCCACCGATTTGCCCTTGCCAAGGTCAATGGTAATATCGGTGTTGACCGCGCCGGGGATCAGCCGGGATACCCGGCCAACCAGTTTGTTGCGGGCGCTGGTAAGGATGTTGATATCGGTACTGATGATCACCGAAGAGGCTTTGATCAGGGCAACGACCTCGCCTCCCTCGACCAGTTGCAGCCGCTCCACGCTATCCTGGGTGATAATCGCGATCAGCGGCTGGTCGGCGCCGATATCCAAAGCGACTTCCGCATTCACCGCACCCGGGACTATACGGACGATGTGGCCGCGGAACTGGTTTCTGGCACTGCTTTGCATGGCTTCACCCTTCACGAAGTCGGCAATATCAGTGAGTGAGTGTAGCTGCCTACCCAGGCGATCGACAAAGCGCTGATGCTCCCGCTGCAGCAGCTGGAAACCCGTGACAATGCCCCGGCCCAGTTCTGTCAGTACCGTGCCACCTCCTTTTGCACCTCCGGCCGCCCGCACCACCAGGGGCCGGGAAGACATATTGTTCATGGCGTCGATCCGGTCCCAGGCGGTCTTGTAACTGATCCCCACCTGTTTGGCTGCGCTGGAGATGGAGCCGCAATCATCAATGGCGGCAAGCAGGTCGACCTGTGCCGCGGCCAGGCAATACTGCCCGTCATTCAGCAGAAAGACATCGCCCTTGAGTTGGCTGCGGCCAGTGGTTTTCTTGGTCATTGGCGTATTTTCCTGTCCGTCGGATTTCGGAGCCTGCTGCGCTCCCTCCGTGCCAAAAGCCGGCCGCGGCACGGGAACCTGCACCGGCGTCCATGGTAACACCACGACCCACCCCAATCCCTGAACTACAGGGATTGGGGTGATGAGCTGGGCGCTTGACCCGCTTTTCCCTTACTCCCGAGCAAGTCCAGTTTGCGGCACAGTACATAGAACACCGGCGTAAACACCAGACCAAACACGGTGACACCGAGCATGCCGGAAAAGACCGCAGTCCCCAGCGCACGCCGCATTTCCGCACCGGCACCCTCCGCCAGCACCAGGGGCAGCACGCCGAGAATAAAGGCAAGGGAGGTCATCAGGATGGGCCGCAGGCGCAGGCGTGCCGCCTCCACCGCAGCCTGCCAGCGGTCGAGCCCGCGCGCCTCCAGTTCCCGGGCAAATTCCACGATCAGGATGGCATTCTTGGAGGCGAGACCAACCAGCACCACAAAGCCCACCTGGGTCAGAATGTTGTTGTCCATGCCCGCCAGCCCCACACCAGCAATGGCGCAGAGCAGGCACATGGGAACGATCAATATCACCGACAACGGCAGCGTCCAGCTTTCGTACTGGGCGGCGAGCAACAGAAACACAAAAGCCACAGCAAGAACAAAGGCAATACCCGCTGTATTGCCACTGGCCTTCTGCTGATAGGCCAGTTCGGTCCACTCGAAGCCGATGCCATCCGGCAGGCTGTCCGCGGCCAGACGCTCCATAGTGGCGAGCGCCTCGCCGGAGCTGAAACCCTGCGCCGCACCGCCGGTCACCGCCGCCGCCGGATAGAGATTATAGCGCGACACCAGGGATGGCCCCGCGATATCGCTGACCGTCGCCAGCGAACCAATTGGCACCATATGTCCCTCGTCGCTGCGCACCCTGAGTCTCAGGATATTCTGGGCACTCAGACGGTAGGGAGCGTCAGCCTGGGCGGTGACACGAAAGGTACGCCCGAGGTAATTGAAGTCGTTGACGAAGGCGGAGCCGAGGTAGATCTCCAGCGCTTCCGACAGGCGGGAGACGGGAACCTGCAGACGCTCGGCCTTGTCGCGGTCGATATCCAGATAGACCTGCGG
>JBKDZQ010000627.1:0-3945 GCA_047971325.1 Parahaliea sp. | reverse complement strand
GCGCTGGTAGTAGCGCCGGTTGCCGCGACGCTTGACGGGCTTGAGTTGGGGGAATTCCTGCTCCCAGTAGCGCAGTACGTGGGGCTTAACCGCGCACAATTCGCTGACCTCGCCGATGGTGAAGTAGCGCTTGCCGGGTATCGCGGGCAGCTCGTTATTGTGGGTCGGTTCCAGCATAGGCCTCAACTCTCGCCTTGAGTTTTTGCCCGGGGCGGAAGGTCACCACCCGGCGGGCAGAGATGGGGATTTCCTCCCCGGTTTTTGGATTGCGGCCCGGGCGCTGGCTTTTGTCGCGCAGGTCGAAGTTGCCAAAGCCGGACAGCTTCACCTGTTCGTTGTTTTCCAGGCAGGTGCGAATCTCTTCGAAGAAGAGCTCAACAATTTCCTTGGCTTCCCGCTTGTTGAAGCCCAGTTCTTCAAACAGGCGTTCGGCCATTTCCGACTTGGTGAGCGCAGTCATGGATTTTGCTCGATTTCGAGTCCAGCCTTGTATTTTTTCCAGCGAATCAACCACTTGACCCGCCTCCAAAAGACAGCAACGGATCTAAGATTGCGCGATTGCCCAGGGATTGTCAAACCTGATTGGATTTTTTTCTTTTGTGATCAATGCCTTTGCCGGCATAGGCGTCAAACGACCTTAACAGGACTGGATAAGCCCCCGCCGCAGCTCGAACATTCGCCCAAGCTGCGGGGGCACAAAAGGTCGCCGGGCAGGCCTAGCTGCGCAGCTTCGCCCGGTAGCTCTGCTGCAGGGAAGCCACCACCTGGCCCACGGCCTGGTTGACGTCGTCCTCGCCCAGAGTGCGGGTCTGATCGCGAAATACCAGCCCCAGCGCCAGGCTCTTGCGGCCCGGTTCCACGCCCTTGCCGGCGTAGACATCGAACAGGCGCAGGTCGGTGAGGTGAGGGCCGGCGGCATCGCGCACGCTGCGCATGAGCTCGGCCGCGGGCACGGACTGGTCCACCAGCAGGGCCAGGTCGCGGCGCACTTCCGGAAAGCGCGACAGTTCGGCAAAGCGGGGCAACTGGCCACCCAGCACCGCTTCCAGGTCGATTTCGCAGGCGATGAGCGGGGCACTGAGGTCCAGCTCGCGCTGCACGCTTGGGTGCAGGGCGCCGATCACCCCCACCTCGCGGCCGGCCAGCAGGATGCTGGCGGTCTGGCCGGGGTGCAGGGCCGGATGGCGGGCGGGCGCAAACGTCACCTCTGCGCCGCGGCGGCCGAGGGC
The DNA here is from genome assembly GCA_047971325.1 of Parahaliea sp. Taxonomy (GTDB): domain Bacteria; phylum Pseudomonadota; class Gammaproteobacteria; order Pseudomonadales; family Halieaceae; genus Parahaliea. The sequence goes on along the minus strand of JBKDZQ010000627.1, from coordinate 2,716 downwards.
CAGCAGGCTTTCCAGGTCGCCTTTCAGGTCGAAGAAGTCGGTGGCTTCAGCGGCATTGGCCCAGGACTCGGTCAGGCGCTGGCCGGTGGCGACGATGGCGAGGGTCGGCACCTGTTGCAGCCCGGCCAGGCCGGGTTCATCGCCCGGCAGGAAGCGCAGGCCGGTTTCGAACAGCCGCACGCGGGGCTGCTGGCGCTTGGTATTGCGCAGCACCGCGCCCACCAGGCCCGGCAGCAGGCTGGTGCGCATTACCGACATGTCCGCGGAAATCGGGTTGGTGAGCGCCACCGGTGCCCGCTGCGGGTCGAACACCCGCTGCAGTTTGGGTTCCACGAAGCTGTAGGTAATGGCCTCGCGATAGCCCCGGGCGGCCAGGTGGCGGCGCAGGAAGCGCAGTGGCAGCCGTGACTCCGGCCGCGCGGGCATGGTCAGCCCGGCCTGAATGCGGGTGATGGGCAACTGGTTGTAGCCGTACACCCGGGCCAGCTCCTCCAGCAGGTCGGCCTCGATGCTGATGTCGAAGCGCCAGCTCGGCACCTCGCAACTCCAGCCCTCGGCGGTGGCGCTCACGGCCAGGCCGAGGCCACCCAGAATGCGCTCCACCTCGGCGGGTGGCAGCTCAAAGCCCAGCAGCTTGCCGATGCGCGCAGCGCGCAGGCGAACCGCGGGGCGCGCCGGCAGGTGGGCCTCGGCCACCGCTTCGATGATGGGTCCGGGTTCGCCGCCGACAATGTCCAGCAGCAGAGCGGTGGCGCGCTCCATGGCCTGGCGCTGCAACTGGAAATCCACCCCGCGCTCGAAGCGGTGGGAGGAATCGGTGTGCAGGCCATAGTGGCGCGCCTTGCCAGCGAGCTGATCGGGCGCGAAAAAGGCCGATTCCAGGAAGAGATGACGGGTATTCTCACCCACCGCCGAGGGCTCGCCCCCCATGATGCCGGCCATGGCCAGCGGACCAATATGGTCGGCAATCACCAGGGTTTCGCTGTCCAGTTCCACGCTCTGGCCGTCGAGCAGGGTCAGCGACTCGCCCTGCCGGGCAGTGCGCACCACAATACCGCCGTCCAGTCGCTCCAGGTCGAAGGCGTGCATGGGCTGGCCGAGTTCCAGCAGCACGTAGTTGGTGACATCCACCGCCGGATCGATGCTGCGAATGCCGCAGCGACGCAGCCTTTCCTGCAGCCACAGGGGGCTGGGGCGGGACAGGTCCACATTGCGCAGCACCCGCCCCACGTAGCGGGGACAGCGCTCTGGCGCCGCCAGCTCAACCGGCAGGGTGTCCCCATGCGCCGCCACCACCGCCGCCATGGCCGGCTCGCGCAGCGGCAGGCCGTTCAGCAGGCCCACTTCCCGGGCGATGCCGCGCAGGCCCAGGCAGTCGGCCCGGTTGGGGGTGAGGCCGATTTCGATCAGGTGGTCGTCCAGCTGGAGAAACTCACGGATATCCACGCCCACCGGCGCCTCCGCCGGCAGTTCCATGAGACCATCGGAGGCCTCCGAAATACCCAGTTCCTGCTCGGCGCAGAGCATGCCGAAGGACTCCACCCCGCGCAACCTGGCCCTCTTGATTCTGAATGCGCCCGGCAGCACCGCGCCGACACGCGCCAGCGGCGCCTTGAGCCCGGCCCGGGCATTGGGCGCGCCGCACACGATCTGTACCGTCTCGCCGCCGGTATTGACCTGGCAGACCCGCAGTTTTTCGGCATCCGGGTGTTGCTCGGCGCTGACGATCTCCGCCACGATCACCCCGCTGAAGACGCCAGCCACCGGCTCCAGGGCGTCCACTTCCAGCCCGGCCATGGTGATCTGGTGGGCCAGCGCCTGGCTGTCAAGCTCCGGGTTTACCCACTCCCGCAGCCACTGTTCACTGATTTTCACGGTCTATCTCTCCAGTCGGTCGCCAGTCGGGGGCGGGTCAGAACTGCTCGAGGAAGCGCAGGTCGTTGTCGAAGAACAGGCGCAGGTCGTTGACACCGTAGCGCAGCATGGCCAGGCGCTCCATGCCCATGCCGAAGGCAAAGCCGGCGTATTTTTCCGGGTCGATGCCGGAGGCCTCGAATACGCTCGGGTGCACCATTCCGCAGCCCATGATTTCAATCCAGCCGGTCTGGCTGCACACCCGGCAGCCATCGCCATCGCAGTTCACGCACTGGATATCCACTTCCGCCGAGGGCTCGGTGAAGGGGAAATAGGAGGGGCGGAAACGCACCGCCAGTTCCTTTTCGAAAAACACCCGCAGGAATTCCTCGATCAAGCCCTTGAGGTCGGCAAAGCTGGAGTGCTCGTCGATCAGCAGCCCTTCCATCTGGTGGAACATGGGGGTGTGGGTCAGATCCGAGTCACAGCGATATACCCGCCCGGGGCAGATCACCCGCAGCGGCGGCTGGGTGTTTTCCATCACCCGCACCTGGACCGGCGAGGTGTGTGTGCGCAACACGGTGGTCTCATCCACGTAGAAGGTGTCGTGCATGGCCCGCGCGGGGTGGTGGGAGGGAATGTTGAGGGCTTCGAAGTTGTGGTAGTCGTCCTCGATTTCGGGGCCTTCCACCACGTCGAAACCGATACTGGTGAAGAAGTCCTCGATGCGCTCGATGGTGCGGGTGACGGGGTGGATGCCGCCGCTGCTCTGGCCGCGGCCGGGCAGGCTGACGTCGATGGTCTCGGTGGCGAGCCTGGCTTCGACGGCGGCGGCTTCCAGGGCCTGCTTGCGCTCGCCAAT
>JBKDZQ010000626.1:0-1721 GCA_047971325.1 Parahaliea sp. | reverse complement strand
TCACGCGGTGCTGCTGACCTATACCGAAGCCTACTCGGTGGTGGCCCATCTGGCCTCCCGCCTCAAGTCGGGCGAGGCGCTGGAGGAGCAGGACAGCATCACCCTCGCCCTAAAGCTGGGTCGGCAGGCCTACATGCAGCGCCGCATCAGCAGCGAGTCGTCCATTGGCAAGCTGCTGTTCAAGAACGGCTACCAGCTGCTGCGCTCCCGGCACTTGACCGAGGCCGGCGGCGCTGAACTTGCCGAACAGCGCAACGCCCTGTTCCGGGAGCTGCGCCAGATCCAGCGGCGCCTGGAAGTCATCCGCGCACAGGCACTGGCCAACTCCGCCAGCGCCGAGGAGGAATTCGGCACAGTCGCACATCGGGAGAGTGGCGCCGCCACCACCCCCGCCACCTGAGGCCATATTGTCCGCCGCCGCCGGCGGGTATACACCGTTATCCGGAGGAATAATAAGATGACGAACCTGAATGTCGGACTGCTCGGTGGCGGCTCCTGGGGCACGACGGTCGCCGCCCTGGTGGCACGCAATACACCGGCGACCCTGTGGGCGCGCAATGCAGACACGGTCCGCGACATCAACGACAACCGGCGCAACCGCAAGTACCTGGGCGAGGCCCCCCTGCCCGAGCGCCTGCACGCCACCACTGACCTCAGGGCAACCGTGGCCAACGCCGACGTGGTGGTGATGGGTATTCCCTCGCACAATTTCCGGGCCGTGCTGCTGGAGGTGAAAGAACACCTGCGCCCCTGGGTACCGATCATCAGCCTGACCAAGGGACTGGAACTGGACACCCGCATGCGCATGACCCAGATCATCAACCAGGTGCTGCCGGGGCATCCGGTCGGGGTACTGACCGGGCCCAATCTGGCGCGGGAGATCATGGCCGGGCAGGCCGCCGCCGGCGTGATTGCGATGACCGACAAGGTCATCCTCTGCGAATTGCAGAAACTCTTCAAAAGCGGGCTGTTCCGGGTGTACACCAACGACGACGTGATCGGCTGTGAACTGGGCGGGGTGCTGAAAAACATCATCGCCATCGCCGTGGGCATGGGCGATGGACTGGGCGCCGGTGACAACACCCGCGCCGCCCTCATTTCCCGCGGGCTGGCGGAGGTCACCCGCCTCGGGGTCGCCATGGGCGGTCGCCCGGAAACCTTTGCCGGTCTCGCCGGCATGGGCGACATGATCGCCACCTGCACCAGCCCCCAGAGCCGTAACCGTCACGTGGGCCTGGAACTGGCCAAAGGACTGTCCATGGAAACCATCGCCGAACGCATGTTCATGGTGGCCGAGGGCGCCAAGAGCGCTCCCGCAGTGATGGCACTGGCCGAGGAATACGGGGTCGAAATGCCCATCGCCCAGGATGTGTATCGCGTGGTGGCCGGGCAGTCCACCGCCCAGCGCGCCTTCCGCGGCCTGCTGCGAGTGGATGCCGGCGCCGAGCACGAACCAGGCTGAAATACGTTTTTCCAGCACATGACGCTGGCCAGGGGCATGTGCCTGGTGCACAATGCCACGGCAATTGTGGCCCGCATTGCCAGAGCGTGCCGGTCGCAACATAACAACAGTACCAGACCATGACAGAGTGACAGCATGCGAATCGTCTGCGCGTTGGCGCTGGTTTTGCTCGGCTGCGGCACGGCCCTGGCCGGCGCTCCAAACTTCGCCAACCTCCACGGCAATCCGGGCCTGCGTTCGGCCTCGGCCCTGATCCTTG
>JBKDZQ010000625.1:0-4266 GCA_047971325.1 Parahaliea sp. | reverse complement strand
TGCAGCCCCACGCCTGCCTGCTCAACTTTGCCCGCCAGGAGATCGTCGACGAGGCGGCGCTGGTGGCCGCACTGGACGGCAAGGTGCTGCGCAAATACATCGCCGACTTCCCCTCACCAACGCTGATCGGCCGGGAAGACGTGGTGCTCACGCCGCATATCGGCGCCAGCACCGACGAGGCGGAAGATAACTGCGCGGTGATGGCGGCGGAGCAACTGCGCGATTTTCTGGAAAACGGAAATATCCGCAATTCGGTCAACTTCCCCACCCTGCAACTGGAGCGGGTCAGCGGCACCCGCCTGGCGGTGACCAACAGCAATGTGCCGAAAATCCTCGGCAGCGTGCTGGCCCTGCTGGCAGATGAAAATATCAACGTCATCGACATGCTGAACAAGAGCCGCGGTGAAGTGGCCTACAACCTGATCGATATCGACACCGCGCCCCCGGCAGACCTGCTGGCAACCATGCGCAAGCTGGAAGGTGTCACCAATGTGCGGCTGATCGACGACGAATCCTGAGCCTGGCTCAGGCCTGCTTCGCCATTGACGGAGGTTCCTCCACCACCTCCACCTCCACCTCCTCTTCCACCGACACGTAGAGCCCGCGCTCCTCGTCATTGAGTTCACCGGCACCGGTCCAGGGCAGCAGCCGCTGGTCCGCGTAGTGGTGAAAGTCGAGAAAGGGGTACTTGATGATATCGAAGTAGGGCGAGTAGTCGAAGTCGCTGGGTGTACACAATTTCGGGTTGCGCATGTAGAGTTTGTAGCGATCGTCTTCCAGCCGTTTTACCAGCGGCAGAATGGGGAACTGGATACTGCCGAAAGCCTCGGCGATCATGGTCGAGCAGACCGTATGGGTGTTCTCCCCGGGCTTGTTCTTGAACAGGCTGGAGCGCCAGCGCCGCGGCAGGATCCACCAGGGGAAAAGAAAACGCGCCAGATCGAAGATCTGCCGTACATCGTAGGCGGTGCCCAGGCGCCCGATGGCGTAGGCAATCACCTGCTGGCTGTCGCTGTAGCCGAGGTTGCGCGGCCGGCAGATTCGCAGGTGTTCCTTCTCGTAGGCGGTGAGCGGCCTGACCACCGTCCCCATGCCCAGTTCACTTTCGATCATCAGTTGCTTGTCGGCGGTGCCGATGTAGTGCTGGCGCAGCAGGTCGCGAAGCAGGGGGTTTTCCAGATCGTGCAGGCGGCCAATATACAGCACGGCGTGAGACCAGCTGCTCTGGGTGATCAGTTTGATGACCTCACTGACCCGGGAGCGGCCTTCTACCAGAATCACATCACAGGGCTTGACCTCGTGACGAATCTGTTCGAAGTCGCTGAGCGGCGTGCTGGGCAGTGGGCGCTGCTGCTTCAACCACCGGATAACCACCTTTCTTATCCAGCCGAACATACTATCCTTGGCTCATCGCTATACTCCACTTATATCGCAGCGGGGACAGCTATGCCAGCATCAGACGACAAGAACGAGACTTTTGCCACTGTGGAGCGACAGCTTGGTGCCCGTCGCGATCTGGATAATCCGCCACTTCACCGCTGGCACCCGGCACTGAGCGGTGATATTGACATTGTGATCCGTGCCGACGGGAGCTGGTGGCACGAGGGCGAACCCATCGTTCGCCCGGAAATTGTGCGCCTGTTCTCAAAACTCCTGCGTCGCGAAGACGACGGCCACTACTACCTGGTGACACCCGGGGAGAAGTGGCGCCTGAGGGTTGAGGCCTATCCCCTGCTGGTTACCGGGATGGAGCGCAACGCAGAAGGTGTGTTTATCGCCACCCTGAATACCGGCAAGGAAGTGGCCCTTGACAGCACCCACCCCCTGTTCCTCGACAGCCAGCACGCGGGTGTGGCGGGAGTCGGGCTGGATCACGGCCTGCGCGCCCTGTGCACCCGTGCCGCCTGGTACCGGCTGGTGGAGGAAGCGGAGGAAGAGAGCGGCATACCGGTGGTGCGCAGCGGCGATTGTTGCTGGCCACTGCTGCCAGCGCCTTGACAATGTGCCCGGCCAGGTTCTGCAACAGATGGATGGAATGATGTGTGAGGGCGATATCGCGGCCCGGCCAAAGTACTTTCGCTTCTTTTTCCGCTCCGCAGCTTCAGTCCACCATCAGCGCCGCCAGTCGCTGCTCAATGGTGGCCTTGCAGTCGCGCACGATGCGTTCAATCAGTTCCTCGCACGAGGGGATATCCTCACTCAGGCCCAGTACCTGGCCGACGGTCCAGACACCCTCATCGAGGTCGCCAGCTTCGATGCAGCGCTCGCGGCCGCGGGCACCGGAAACCAGTGGCTGCAGCTCGCTGAAGTCAGTATCGCCCGGACGGGCTTCGATGGCGATCACCTCGTCGGATACCGTGTTTTTGAAAACCCGCGCGGTATTTTTCAGGGTGCGGAACATCAGTGTGGTCTGGCGCTCGTCGTTGTCCACCATGGCGCGCTTCATGTTCTCGTGAACCGGCGCCTCCCTGGTGGCCACAAAACGCGAGCCCATATTGATGCCCTCGGCGCCGAGCGCCAGGGCCGCAGCCATTTGCTGGCCAGTGCCAATACCACCCGAGGCCACCATGGGAATGCTCAGCCTGGCGGCTGCCAGCGGTAGCAGAACCAGGTTGGTGATATCGTCTTCTCCCGGATGCCCGGCACATTCGAAGCCATCGACACTCACGGCATCACAGCCTATTTTCTCTGCTTTTAGCGAATGGCGCACTGAGGTGCACTTGTGAATGACCTTCACACCCGCCGCCTTGAACAGGGGCATGAACGCCTCTGGACTGCGACCGGCGGTTTCGATCACCTTGATACCACTGTCCACCGCAACATGGGCATATTCCTCATAGGGTGGAGGCTTGATAGCGGGGAGAATGGTCAGGTTGACGCCGAAGGGGCGATCGGTCATCTGCCGGCAGCGGGCGATCTCCTTGGCCAGGTCATCGGGCGTGGGTTGGGTCAGCGCGGTAAGGATACCCAGTCCGCCGGCATTGGATACGGCCGCCGCCAGTTCGGCGCGACCCACCCACATCATGCCACCCTGGATGATGGGGTACTTGATGCCTAGCATTTCGGTGATTCTGGTTTTCATTTTCTGATATTTCCTTCAATCGGATGGAAAGATGGCAAACACTGGAGCACGGGTGTCGATCAATGCTTGCCAGACCCTGTGCAGGGTGGGGAGTCAGCCTGGCTCAGCGATTTGTTTCCTTGTAAACCCGCGGGCAGACTATACAGGATTGCTCTGGAGCCGACATACCGGGCAAGCGAAGCTCGGCTGACTTGGGTCAGGGTGAACACTTGGGACAACGAGTCGAGCGATATTTTATTTAACATATAATGCGCATTATTATCAATAAGTATTTGATATGTAAGCTATTATCAACTGCATATTTTCTGCATTCTAACTAACTCAGAAAACCCAGATTTGCGAATCCCCGGCTACCGATAGGCTTAATTTACCAGTAAGCGCACCTTCGCTAGCACATCGGCAATGATTGCACTTGGCGCCTGCTCAATAAAACGCACCCCTCGGGCTTCATAGTTGATGACTTTAATCTGGTGACAAAGCACAACGCCCGAGGTTTTGGTGTCGGCCAGCTGTACTTCAAAGCCGTGTCCACGGACAGTCGATGTGATAGGAGCCACCAAGGCCAGTTTGATTTTCTTGTTGAAAGGCTCTGGCGAGAGAATCAACGCAGGACGCTTCATTTTCTGCTCGTGCCCAGTTGCGGGGTCAAAGTCGGTGAATACGATATCCCCACGTTTCGGAGTGTATCGACCGGTCATCTAAAGGGCTTCCTTGCCCATCCGCTTTGCGCCCAACCACTCACTGTCTTCATCAGTCAGCTTTACCTTGCTCGGTGTGCAGGAAGCTAACAGTTCGTCCAGGGAGTACTCCGGCTCACGCGCTGGTCGCAAAAACAGACCGCCATCGACCACCTCTACCTCGAGACTTTCACCGATGTCGCACTTGATTTGCTGAAGTACAGCCCCCGTGAGGTGCAGAACCTCATGTGCGAATACGCGAAGAGACATCGCATAATCGTCCCTAACGACAGCAAATTCGCCACATTCACCAATTCCATCGCCTTCGCTATCATTGGTTTGGCAAACAGTTCTTGAATCTTGCTGCCGCCCTATGCCGTGAAAAATACGCCGTTTGTCAACGTAGTTGTCGCCTCCATCTACGCGGCGACCTCTATATCGCCTCGATCCGTTTCCGGATTCAGCCAGACCTTCTCCGGCAGATTCCAGTCCCGAATGCCCTGAGAC
>JBKDZQ010000624.1:0-1552 GCA_047971325.1 Parahaliea sp. | reverse complement strand
ACAGCCGGACAGGGTGCCACCGATCACCACCTCCATCCAGCGGTGATAGGCGTCCATTTTCACCCCGTTGATGCTTTGCGGCCAGTGGATATCCGCCGGGAAGGGGAACACCTGGGCGGTGGGCAATACCAGGAAGTCGTGGTGTTCGAACAGCGACAGCAGGGTCCGGTACCAGTCGCCGCGGGCGGCACCAGCCGCGGCCACCTGCATCGCGCTGAGCCGCAGGCTATTTTCAATCTCCCAGATCAATTCCGGCTTCATCAGCGACCGCTTGGCCGGGTCGGCGTACAGCGCACCGCCGCCACCACCGGCGATCGCCCATTGCCGCAGGGTGAGCCAGCACTGCCACAGGCGCCCCATGTCATAGTCGGGGGCGGCATCCACGACCCTTACCCCCTCTTTTTCCAGGGGTACCAGGGCCGCCCGCGCCAGCGGCAACAACCCGGGCTCCATCGGCAGATAGCCCCGGTAATCCCCCAACCACCCCAGGCGCAGGCGGGAGAAGGCATCGTCATCCAGCTCCGGAACATGCTCAAAGGTATCGCGCAAACTCAGCGGCGCGCCGGCGTTGGCGCCGGACAGGGTGACCAGCAAACGTATCGTGTCATCGACATTGCGGCCCATGGGGCCCTCGTAACCGAGTTGCTGCAGGAAGATATCGCCCCCCGGATGGGGCACACGCCCCTGGGTGGGACGAAAGCCGATCACATTGTTGAAACCCGCTGGATTGCGCAGCGAACCCATCATGTCACTGCCATCGGCCACCGGCAGCATGTGGGTGGCCAGCCCCACCGCCGCCCCACCGCTGCTGCCGCCGGCCACCAGCGCCGGATTGTAGGCATTGCCAGTGGTGCCGTAGACAGGATTGTAGGTCTGGGATCCCAGCCCGAATTCCGGCACATTGGTCTTGCCGATGAAGATGGCGCCGGCGGCGCGGATACGCGCCACCAACAGGCTGTCCTTGCGCGCCACCTGCCCCTGGAAGATCGGTGAACCCCCGCTGCTCACCAGACCCGCCACATCGGTCAGATCCTTGGCGGCGTGGGGCATGCCGTGCATCCAGCCCCGGTACTCGCCACGGGCCAGCTCCCGGTCAGCGGCCTCGGCCTGGGCCAGCAGGCCGGAGGCCTCGGGCATGGCGACAATGGCATTGTAGGTAGGGTTGTAGCGCTCGATGTGCGCCAGATAGGCAGCCATCACCTCGCGGCAGCTCAGCTGGCGCTGACGGATGGCGGCGGACAGTTGCAGCGCACTCAGCGCACAGATTTCCCCCGGCGCGGCGGAGAGCGCGGCGGGCGCCGTTGCCGAAGCGGCGCTACGGGACCCGCCAAGCAGGGCCAGACCGACAGTGGCGGCGGTCGCGCCCAGCAATTCCCGTCGATTCAAGCGTCCGCTCACGTCCTGGCTGGATGGATTCATGACCTGGTTTCCCCGTCTGTGTGTGAAGTACCGGCGCAGCCCACCCTCCGCTTCACGTCCCTTGCCCCTGCCGTGAATCGAACAATTTGGCGGTGATGTACCACTGGCCTTCGGTGAATATCAACTGAAAGTT
>JBKDZQ010000623.1:0-4152 GCA_047971325.1 Parahaliea sp. | reverse complement strand
ACAACGGCCTTGCTGGACCGGCTGACGCATCACTGCCATATCCTGGAGACGGGCAATGACAGTTACAGGTTGAAACACTCCACGACCCAGGACCGAGGGGAGAGAGGCAGGAAATTGAAATCTACGCCATAATCTGGCGTTCGGGGTGGGTCAATATTAGATGCAAATCCCGGGTCAGTTTTAAGTGCAAATCAACAGTGCAGGTTCATGCGGTCTCCCGTTCCGGTGAATATTCCCTTTCACGATGCGCGGCCACGGCCGCGGGCTGACATTTCACTCGCCTGGCCTTCAACCGACTATCGCCTCCGCCTTCAGTTCATAGGCACCCTCACTGTTGTGTATTTCGGTGCCGTGCAGGGGCGGGTTGAATACGCAGGCCATTTGCATTTCGCTGAAGGCGCGCAGGATGTGCTGGTCATGCCGGTCGAGAACGTACAGGGTGCCGGGCCGGATCGGGTATTTCTTGCCATCGGCCACGGTTTCAACCTCCCCCTCGCCACAGATGCAGTACACAGATTCCAGGTGGTTCTGGTAGTGCATGCCGAAATCGGCGCCCGCATAAATGGTGGTGATATGAAAGGAAAAGCCCATGTTGTCGTCTTTTAGCAACAGGCGCACGCTGTCCCAGTTGCCGTCGGGGGATACGATTCTGCGCCCCGAGGCGGCGGCATTTTCCAGGTCTCTGACAATCATTGCGTACACAACTCCTTGAATGCAGCCCGGCACCGCCGGGCACAGTAAGAAAGAAAATAATGGAAAGTCGGGCCAGGGAGGTTCAACTGGCGCGGCGCAGGTTCTCGCGCCCGCTACCCTCGCCGGCTTCGATCCGGTAGTTCTCGTCGAAGTAGTCGACCGTCTCGGGAATATGATCTTCGCCGGCGCAGACTTCGGCGATGGCCTGTTCGACAATATCGATTCCGCGCTTAAGACTGGCGTCGCTGATCACCAGGGGGCAGAGGAATTTCACCACCTGGTCGTCGGCGCCGCTGGTCTCGATGATCAGCCCCTTCTGGAAGGCGGCCCGGGTGATCTTGCCGGCGATATCGCCATTCACACAGCAGATGCCCCGGAACATGCCGCGTCCACGGGCGCTGAAATTACCTTCGCCGTAACGTGCGACAATCTGCTCCAGGCGCTTCGCCACATACTCGCCCTTGGCGCGGACACTGCTGGCAAAACTGTCATCGGACCAGTATTGCTCGATGGCGGCGGTGGCGGTGACAAAAGCGAAGTTATTGCCGCGGAAAGTGCCATTGTGCTCCCCGGGCTTCCACTGGTCCAGTTCCGGGCGAATCAGCACCACGGCAAAGGGCAGGCCGTAGCCACCCAGGGACTTGGACAGGGTCACCATGTCCGGGGAGATTCCGGCCTCCTCGAAACTGAAGAAGGAGCCGGTGCGACCGCAACCGGCCTGGATATCATCCACGATCAGCAGCACCTTGTGCTTGCGGCAGAGCGCTTCGAGCTTGCGCAGCCAGTCGGCGCTGGCGACGTTGATACCCCCTTCCCCCTGCACCGTTTCCACGATCACCGCCGCCGGCAGGTCGACCCCGCTGCTGGAATCGCTCAGCACCTTGTCCAGGTAGGCGGTGGTGTCGATATCCTCGCCCAGGTAGCCGTCGTAGGGCATGCGGCTGCTGCCGGCCAGAGTAACGCCAGCGGCTCCCCGGTGATGGGCGTTGCCGGTGGCTGCCAGAGAACCCAGGCTGACCCCGTGAAAGCCATTGGTAAAGGAAATGATGTTCTCCCGGCCGGTCACGTTGCGCGCCAGCTTCAGCGCCACCTCCACCGCGTTGGTGCCCGTGGGGCCGGTGAACTGCATGACGTACTCCATGCTCCTGGGCTTGAGAATGCCTTCGTTGAAGGCTTCCAGGAAGTTCGCCTTGGCGCGGGTGTGCAGGTCCAGGCCATGGGTGATGCCGTCGGCGTGGATGTAGTCCAGCAGCCGGTGCTTGAAAACGGGATTGTTGTGACCGTAGTTGAGGGTGCCGGCACCGGCCAGGAAATCGATGTACTCCCTGCCCTCCTCGTCGTAGAGAAATTCCCCCTGGGCGCGGTTGAACACACGCGGGAAGGCGCGGGCATAGCTCTGCACTTCCGACTCGACTTCTTCAAAAATTCTCATTGCAGCTCCTGTGCATGAATGACATGTGGGTGACGGGAGGGCGGCGCCGGGAACCCGGACCGCCGTGCTTCAGGCACTGGCGCGCAGCGACTCGCACTGGGTCAGGGGACCGATGCGCACCAGCAGCTCGGAGGCGTGGGCGCCGGCAAAGTGACGGTCGCCGTCGAACAGCACGCGGCTTTCCAGCTGCGCAGCCCGGTGCTCGGCAAAGCCGCGAAACAGCGCCCAGGAAGCGGTATTGCTCTCGGTAATGGTGGTTTCCACAAAACACACCTCGCGGCAATGCTCGCGGTCGAGGATGTGGGCCAGCATGACGCTGGCAAGACCGCGGCCACGGGCCTGTTCCCCCACCGCCACTTGCCAGATGAACAGGGTGCCCTTGCGCCCGGGCAGGATGTAGCCGGACACAAAGCCAACCAGCTGTCCTGCCTGTAGCGCCGCCACCGAGGTATCGGCAAAATGGGTGCACTGCAGGAGATTGCAGTACAGGGAGTTGGTATCCAGAGGGGGGCATTGCCCGATCAGCCGGTACACCTCGCCGCCGTCTTCCCGGATGGGGGCGCGCAGGGTGATTTCTGAAGTCATTCATTCACTCCTAAATGTTTTGATAGAAATATTTTGAATTGAATATTATAAAGTCTTTAGGAAAATCAATTAAGCCTGATTTCGCGTAAATTATTCGCTAATCGGAGAAAATATCGCCAATATTGTGAAATTTTGTTAATAAAAAATATTAGAATACATAATATTAAAGAGGGCTTGCGGCAGCATTATAGAGGGAAAACCACACAGCATCAGGATGAACCGGCCCACCCCGGTTAGGCCAACCATCTCCCGCTGGGTATAATCCCGGCTCGTCGCCTCAGGACAGGAAGCTCTCTTGGACCATATCGCAGAAGTCCTGGTCGCCCTGCGCCGGGTAATCCGCGCCACCGACCTGCACTCCCGGCACCTTGCCAAGACTACCGGACTGACCGCCCCCCAGATTCTGCTGCTGCAGACCATCCGCGACCGCGGCGAGGTCACCATTGGCGAGCTGGCGGCTGACATCAGTCTCAGCCAGGCCACCGTGACCTCCATCCTCGACCGCCTGGAAAAGCGCGAACTGGTTTACCGGGAACGCTCCACCAGTGACAAGCGCAAGGTCCACGCCTATCTCACCGACCAGGGCACCGCTGTACTCAAGAGCGCCCCCCTGCCCCTGCAGGCCCAGTTCACACGGCAATTCAGTGATTTGCAGGAATGGGAACAGACCATGATCATCTCCTCCCTGCAGCGCATTGCGCAGATGATGGACGCGGAGCATATCGACGCGGCTCCGGTGCTGGCCATCGGCACCCTGGACCGGCAGAACGTCGCCTCCGAAAGCAGCGAGGCTCTGGCGGACAACCGCGCCAACAACAGCCACAAATAGCGGCGAAGCCTATCCCAGCACAGCCATCACGATCATACGCAGGGCGAGCAGGGTGACCAGCAGCCGGAACCAGCGCTGGAAGTCTGCCTGGGGCAGATAGCCGCGCAGGCGGGTGCCTACCCAGGAGCCGGCGATACTGGTGGCCACCATGCCCAGCAACAGCGGCCACCAGGGGCCGACGCTGAAACCGAGCAGGCCGAAGGCCGAGGCCCGCAGGATGTGGCTGACGCTCATGTACACCGCCGTATTGACCACCAGCCAGTCGCGCCTGCTGTGGTAGCGGGCGAGCACCGCGGCACCCAGGGGACCGGTGGCCCCGGCAACCATGCCGAGCCCGGTCTGATAGCAACCCAGCACCGCCAGCGCCACTTGTCCGCGGCCCCGGGGACGCGGCAGGGGCACCCAGGTGAGCAGCAGAATCAGAACACCGATCACCGCCGGCAGCCAGTCCAGCGCCAGGCGGGCGTAGATGCCCGCGCCCAGAGCGGCACCGAGAACGCCGCCGGCCACCACCGAGGGCACCAGGCGCCAGTCGATATGACGCCAGCCGAAAGCGGCCCGGGACAGATTGCTCGCCAGCTGGGTCAGGGCATGCAGGGGCAGGATGACAGCA
>JBKDZQ010000622.1:0-7664 GCA_047971325.1 Parahaliea sp. | reverse complement strand
TGGTCTCGGGATATCAGGGATTGGGATCTGCCGGAAGCAGTCTGGCTGAACCCAGAGAAGGATCGGGGCGATTTAGAGGTCGCCGCGTAGACAGACGCGACAACTACTTTGACAAATGGCGGAATCCATTGTGCTTGACTAAATAGGCGAATAAATACAATAATACGACTCAAAGATGGTGGTCGCCCACTGCTGCCCGGCGCGTTCGCCAGTACTGGTTTGGTCTTCCGCGGTAATGTCAAGCTGCGGAACAACAATAACGAGACCCGAGCATGAAGCCATTTGCCAAGACCCTGTCCCTGTGTGTGCTCGCCCTGCTGACCGCCCCCGCGCTGGCGACCACGGTTGACAATGCCCTGCTGGCCAACGAAGCCGACGGCAGCAACTGGGCTTCCTACGGACGCACCTTCAGCGAGAACCACTTCAGCCCGCTCAAGCGGGTCAACGACCAGAATGTCGGCTCATTGAAGCTGGCCTGGTATTACGATATCGAGCCGGTATCGAGTGTGGTGGCGGCACCGCTGGCGGTGGACGGGGTGCTCTACTTCGCCACTGGCTACAGCGTGATTCACGCCATGGACGCGCGCAGCGGCAAGCTGCTGTGGCGCTTCGACCCGAAGGCGCCGGAAGCGGCCGGCCACAAGCTGCGCGGCGGCTGGGGGATTCGCGGCATCGCCTTCTGGCAGGGCAAGGTGTACACCGGCACCCACGATGGCCGGCTGATCGCCATCGATGCCAAGACCGGCAAGCAGGTCTGGAGCGTGCAGACCCTTCCCACCGATGACGCCAGCTATATCACCGGCGCGCCCTGGGTGTTCAACGGCAAGGTGGCCATCGGCTTCGGCGGCGCCGATTTCGGTGTCACCCGCGGCTATGTGACCGCCTACGATGCTGAAACCGGCGAGCAGGCCTGGCGCTTTTATGTGGTGCCCGGCAACCCGGCGGATGGCTTTGAAAACGAGGCCATGAAAATGGCCGCCGCAACCTGGTCGGGTGAGTGGTGGAAGTTCGGTGGTGGCGGTACGGTCTGGGCCGCCATGGCCTACGACCCGAAATACAACCGCCTGCTGCTGGGTACTGGCAACGGCATGCCGGTGAACCACAAGATTCGCAGCGAGGGCAAGGGCGACAACCTGTTCCTGGGCTCTATCGTCGCCGTTGATGCCGATACCGGCGAATACGTCTGGCACTACCAGGTCAACCCGGGGGAAACCTGGGACTACAACGCCAATATGGATATCGAACTGGCGGAGCTGGAGATTGACGGCAAGCGGCGTTCGGTGCTGATGACCGCGCCGAAAAACGGCTTCTTCTACGTCATCGACCGCGAGGATGGCAAGTTGCTGTCGGCGGAACCCTTCGCCAAGGTCACCTGGGCATCACAGATCGACCTGCAGACCGGCAAGCCGGTGGAAGACGCCAGCGCGCGCTTCCCGTCCCGGGAGGAGGGCGCGCTGATTTTCCCGAGCACCATTGGTGCCCACAGCATTCAGGCCATGTCCTACAGCCCCGCCACCGGGCTGGTGTATATCCCCAAAATCGAGCGCGGCGGGGCCTTTGCCGACCCGCCCGGTGATCTTTCCCAATGGCAGCCGGCCCCCAACATGGCGGTGAACCAGGGACTGGGCCTGCCCGCCAAATCGCTGGCCGTACCGCCGACCTCCAGCCTGCTGCAGGCCTGGGACCCGGTGGCCCGGAAGGAAGTGTGGTCGGCACCCCAGCCCGGCACCAGCATCTTCAACGGCGGGGTGGCGAGCACTGCCGGCAACCTGGTATTCCAGGGCAAGGTGGATGGTGAGTTCGTGGCTTACGCGGCCGACACCGGCAAGCCCCTGTGGCGCTTCGACGCCCAGACCGGTATTCAGGGACAGCCGATCACCTATCTGGCTGACGGCAAGCAGTATGTGACCATCATGGTTGGCTGGCGGGGCATGGGTAACTCTGGTGGCATCGAGCCCGAGTGGGAGTATCGCCTGCAGCCGCGCCGGGTACTGACCTTCGCCCTGGACGGCAAGGCCGAACTGCCGCCCGCCGGGCCGCGCACGCTGCCCTTCCTGGACGACCCGGACTTCAAGGTGGATGCGGACAAGGCGGCCCTCGGGCGCACCATGACTTTCACCCACTGCGGCCTGTGCCACGGTTTCGGGCTGAACACCGGCGGCGCCGCGCCCGACCTGCGCCGCTCACCCATCCCCCTGTCCATCGACGGCCTGACCGGGGTGCTGCGCGATGGCCTGCTGGTGCCTCGGGGCATGCCGCAGTTTGGCGAGTTCACCGATGAGCAGATAGAAGGCATTCAACACTACATTCGCCAGCAGGCGCGGCGGGCCGCCGGCGCTGGCAAGGGCCCCTGACAACACCCGGAGTGCAGTAGCATGGGAGATGAGGCAGTTGCGATTGTCGGTGTGGGTAACACCCCCTACCTGCGCCAGCACGAGAAAAACGTTGCCGCGCTGATGGTGGAGGCCGGTCGCGCGGCGCTGGCGGATTCCGGCCTGGCACCCGAAGGCGTCGATGGCATTATCACCCCCCGGGGCATGCCGGCGGCGGATGAACTGGCCTTCGCCTGCGGACTGCGCCAGCGCAATTACACCTGCATCAACGCCTATACGCCCGGTGCCGGCCCGGTGGCCGCCCTGGTGGAGGCGCGACTGGCGATCCAGGCCGGCCTGTGCAAGGCGGTACTGGTGCTGTACGGGCTCAAGGTATCGACACCCGGCGGCCCCTATGCCTACCATGCCGAGGACCCGCTCAAGGCCGATCTGGAAATGCCGGTGGGCTACTACGGGCAGCCCCTGTACTTCGCCGCCATGGCGGAACGCTATCGCTATCAATACGGCCTCGACGAGGCCCACCTGGGCGCGGTGGCGGTGGCCCAGCGCGCATGGGCGCAGCGCACGCCCGGCTCCCAGCGCGCCGACGCCCTGGCGCTGGAGGATTACCTCGCCGCGCCCTATATCGCCGAGCCTTTGCGTAGCGCGGATTGCTGCCTGATCAGCGACGGCGCCGGCGCCTATGTGGTCACCAGCGTTGAGCGGGCCCGGGACCTGCCCCGGCGGCCGGTGACCGTGCGCGGCATCGCGGCGAGTTCCAACCCCTGGACCCTCACCGAAATGTTCACCCAGAGCCCGGACTTCCTCGAACTCGGCCCCGGCCGGGTGGCCGGGCGGGCCTTTGCCGAGGCCGGCATTGGCCATGGCGATGTCGACTTTGTGCAGATCTACGACTGCTTCAGCCTGTCGGTGATCCTGCAGATCGAGAGTCTCGGTTTCTGCCGGCGGGGCGAGGGTGCCATCTTCATGTCCGAGGGTGGCCGCACCGCACCCGGTGGCGCGCTGCCGGTGAATACCGACGGCGGCCACCTCAGCCACGGCTACATTCCCGGCATGACCCATGTGCTCGAAGCGGTGCGCCAGTTGCGCGGCGAGCGCGGCGCCGGACAGGTGAAGGGGGCCGAAGTGGGCGTGGTCAGCACCTTCGCCGGACCCGACCACGCCACGCTGGTGCTGACCCCAGGAGACTGACCCATGTACCATCCCGATTGCGCGCCGCGCTTTGATACGGACCTGGTTCGCCCCTACTGGGAGGCGCTGGCGCGCGGCGAACTGGTGCTGCCCGCCTGCTCCGAGTGTGGGCGCTGGCAGTGGTACCCGGCGGAATACGTCAAATGCCATGGCGACGCGCACCATGTCTGGCAACCGGTTACCACCCGCGGCACGGTGTTTACCTTCACCGTGGTGCACCGCAGCTTCCTGCCGGGCGCGCCGCGGGATGCCTCGCCCTATGTGTCGGCGCTGGTGGAACTGGATGGCATCGCCGGCGTGCGCCTGCCCACTTTCCTGATCAACCTGGGTGAGGCGCGCCCGCGCATCGGCATGGCGGTGTGCCTTGCGCCGCTGAAGCGCTCGTCCTATACCGCGCCGGCCTTCGAACCCTGTGCCGACTGAAGCGCTGGCGGGCCTATGGCAAGCCAGCCCCGGCACTTTTTTCGCAAGATACCGGGCCATACCAGGCAAGACCCGGACTACCGAACCGAGGAAGCTATGTATAAGAAAATGCGTGTTTCACTGCTGGCGTCACCGCTGCTGGCCTGCGTCCTGATGACCTCCCCTGTCGGTGCCGCCGATCCCAAGGCGGCGGCCGATGTTCGGTCCGGCAGCGATGCGGTCGGAACCAGCGACGCCGACTGGCCGCGCTTTGGCCGCAGTTGGCAGGAAAACCACTACAGCCCGCTGCGGCAGATCAACGCCACCAACGTGAACGAACTCGGCCTGGCCTGGTATCTCGACCTGCCGGAAATGTTCAGCAGCGGGGTCAGCTCGCCGGTCGCGGCTGATGGTGTGCTGTACTACGCGGTGGCGCACAGCTACCTGTACGCGGTGGATGCCGTCAGCGGCAAGGTGCTGTGGACTTACGACCCCAAGGTATCCGAGCACGGCGGCACCGAGCTGCGCGGCGCCTGGGGGGTGCGGGGCATCGTCTACGGTGAGGGGCGAGTTTACGCCGGCACCGCCGACGGGCGCCTGATCGCCGTCGACGCGGCCTCCGGCAAGTTGCTGTGGTCGGCGCAGACCACCGAGGATGGCGACGGTCGCTACATCACTGGCATGCCCTACCTGATTGGCGACAACGTCATCATCGGCCATGGCGGCGCGGACTTTTCGCCGGTGCGCGGCTATGTCACCGCCTACGACCGGGTGACCGGCAAGCAGGCCTGGCGCTTTTACACGGTGCCCGGCAACCCGGCGGATGGCTTCGAGAGCGAGGCCATGAAAATGGCCGCGCAGACCTGGACCGGGCAGTGGTGGAAGGACGGTGGCGGCGGCACGGTCTGGAACGCCATGGCCTATGATCCGGAGCTGAACCTGGTCTATATCGGCGTGGGCAACGGCGCGCCGGACAACCAGAAATTGCGCAGCCCGGAGGGTGGTGACAACCTGTTTTTGAGCTCCATCGTGGCGCTGGATGCGAACACGGGCGAGTACCGCTGGCACTACCAGAGCACGCCGGGGGAAACCTGGGACTTCACCGCCACCATGGATATCGAACTGGCGGACCTGGAGATCAACGGCCAGCCGCGCAAGGTGCTGATGCAGGCCCCCAAGAACGGCTTTTTCTATATCCTGGATCGCGCGACCGGTGAACTGCTGTCGGCGGAACCCTTCGCGCGCATCACCTGGGCCGAGCGCGTCGATATGAAAACCGGTCGCCCGGTGGAAGTGGAGGGTGCGCGCTTCCCCAATGGCAGCACCTTCCTGGCCTATCCCTCGCTGTGGGGAGCCCATGGGGTGGAAGCTATGTCCTACAACCCCGAAACCGGCCTGGTCTACCTGCCGGCGCGCGACAAGGGCTTTTACTTCGCCGATCCCGAGGATCTCGAAAGCTGGGACTATGTGCCCGACCGCAAAAGCAGCTACATCAACCAGGGCTATGGCGCGGGCAAGGGCAGCGAGAGCCGGCCGAAGCTGGAAACGGCGTCCTGGCTGGCGGCCTGGGACCCGGTGGCGCAGCGCGAAGTGTGGCGGGTGGAGCGGGTCAATACGCACAACGGCGGCACCATGACCACCGCCGGCAACCTGGTCATGCAGGGCCTGGCCTCGGGTAAAATCGTCATCTACAGCGCGGACAAGGGGAAGGAGCTGTGGTCCTTCGACGCCCACAACGGCGTGATGGGGCACCCGATCAGCTACCTGGCCGATGGCCAGCAGTACATTTCCCTGCTGGTGGGCTGGCGTGCCTCCACCCATGGCGAAGGCGAGTATTTCTGGCCCTACCGCGGACAACAGCGCCGCCTTATGACCTTCCGCCTCGGTGGCAAGGAGCAGTTGCCGCCATCCTGCCAGCAACCCCTGCCGGTGCTGGCGGTTGCCGGTTTTGCAGTGGACCCGGCCAAGGCCGCCGCGGGCAATACGCTCTACCACCTGACCTGCGGTATCTGCCACGGCGGCGGTGTGGTTTCCGGCGGCGCGGCGCCCGATCTCACCACTTCGCCGATCGTCACCAACCGGGATGCCCTGCGCAGTGTGTTGCACGACGGCCTGCTCGCATCGCGCGGCATGCCGCGCTACGCCGAACTGGATGACCGGCAGATCGAGGATCTCATGCACTACATCCGCCAGGTGACCAACCAGCGACTGGCGAGCCAGTCGCAGTGACCTCATCGATATCGGCCTGCCCGGGAGAGATGGTATGCCAGAAGCAATGAATCAGGTGCTGGTGGTGGCCAGGCTGCCAAAGGCCGGCCCGCTGGACGCTGGAGTGTTCGACGTGGTGGAAGAGACACTCCCCGCGCTGGCCGACGGCGAGACGCTGGTGGAGGCCATTTACCTGTCGATCGACGCGGGCAGCCGGGCCCAGCTCGACCCCGACAGCGACTACGTCTACAAAGTCCAACCCGGTGACCGCCTGGCCTGCTCCGGTGTGGTGGCGCGGGTGGTGGAGAGTCGCGACCCTGGGTGGCAAGCCGGTGACCTGGTGGTGACCAACCGCGCCCAGTGCGCGCGCTACCAGAAGCTGCAAGCCCTGCCCGGCAACCCGATTCGCCGCATCGAGTCCCGTGGCGAACCGCTGGCGGCGCACCTGGGTATTTTTGGCATGGTCGGTTTCACCGCTTACATCGGCATGCTGGAGATTGCGCGGCCCACCCCCGGCGACACCGTGCTGGTCTCGGCGGCGGCGGGCGCCACCGGTTCCATCGCCGGGCAGTTCGCCAAGATCGCCGGTTCCCGCGTGGTGGGCATCGCCGGCGGCGCGAAGAAGTGCAAGCTGGTGGTCGAGGAATTCGGCTTCGACGACTGCATCGACTACAAGGCTGGCGATATCCGTCAGATGATCGCCACCGCCTGCCCGGATGGCGTCGATGTCTACTATGAAAATGTCGGCGGCGAAATCCAGAAAGCCGCCTTCGAGGCGATGAACGACTTCGGCCGGGTGGCCATGTGCGGCCAGATCGGCCAGTACAGCGGCGGCGGCGCCGAGCCCGGACCCAACCTGATGGGAGTGGTGCTCAAGCGCCTGAAAGTCCAGGGCTTCCTCTGCCGCGACCACGAGAGCCGCTACGACGAATTTCTGGAAAACGCGGTCAACTGGTACCTGGAAGGCAGGCTCAAGCACCATGCCACAGTGACCGAGGGCATCGGGAACTTCTACGAGGCGATCAATTCACTGACCAGCGGCAGGAATATCGGGAAGCAGTTGTGTCAGGTGGGGAGTTTGTTGTCGAGTCAGTGATTGATTCCGTGGAGCGCTTCATCTTTGAAGCCTTCTGCAGCGCCGTCCGGGCGCATAATTAGTGGCTCCATAGCCATGGCAGCACTTTTGAGGGTGTGGCGCTTAGTTTGGGACGCAAGTAAAAGCAACACCTGCCCAGCAAGTAACATCGCTAAATAGATCAACACTTTTGTGCGCATACGCGCATAGTCAAGAATTCCCTTTCTTTATTTGCCTGCGGACCTGAAGTTATCGGTGCGTGAGTGTTCCCTTGGTCCTTTACTAAACAATTTCTAATCATTACCACTCTCGGTGATAGAAAACCGTTCATGGTGGCAGTATGTGCGTGAAGCCTGTCGATATAGGCCAGACGGGTTTCAGTGACGTAGAAGGCTATAAGCTAATAAAAATATGGGGATCTCTTTATCTATTATGAGGATGATATGAAAATGAAA
>JBKDZQ010000621.1:0-5835 GCA_047971325.1 Parahaliea sp. | reverse complement strand
TGAACTGCTGGAGGAACTGCCGCAGTCCGTCAGCACGCCGGAAGTACGCATTTCCGTGCCCGAGGAATTCAAGTTTTCGCTGGTGAAGCAGATTGTCGAGAAGGCCAGTTTTGGCGCCGGCAAAGTGAACACCATCGACGGCATACGGGTCGACTTCAACACCGGCTGGGGCCTGATCCGCGCCTCCAACACCGAGGCGGCCATCACCGTCCGCTTTGAAGGGGATTCAGAGGAACATCTGAACGAAATCATGGTCCTGTTCCGGGGACAGCTGGGCAAGATCGCACCAGCACTCGCCAACGCCTTTTAATGGAATCCGTATGTCACTAAGCAGAGAATCCGCGCTGCAGATCGCCCAGGTACTCACCGAGGCCCTGCCCTATATCCAGAACTTCAAGGGTCGTACCGTAGTGGTCAAGTTTGGCGGCAACGCCATGGTGGACCCGAAACTGCAGGAGAGCTTCGCCCGCGACGTGGTGCTCATGAAACTGGTTGGCATGAACCCGGTGGTGGTCCACGGCGGCGGACCGCAGATCGGGCGCCTGCTGGAGAAACTCAACATTCACACCGAGTTTGTCAACGGCATGCGGGTGACCGATGCCCAGACCATGGATGTGGTGGAGATGGTCCTTGGCGGCAGCGTCAACAAGGAAATTGTCTCCTCCATTACCCGCAACGGCGGCCAGGCCATCGGCGTCACCGGCAAGGACGGCGGCCTGATTCGCGCCCGCAAACTCAAGGTCCACCGCTTCAGCCCAGAACTTGGCGCCTCGGAGATAGTCGATATCGGCCATGTGGGCGAGGTGGACAAGATCGACACCGGGGTGCTGAATGTCATCATCGGCAGTGACTTCATTCCGGTCATCGCGCCCATCGGGGTCGACGCCCAGGGCAATACCTACAACATCAACGCCGATCTGGTAGCCGGCAAGATCGCCCAGGTCATGCAGGCCGAAAAACTGATGCTGCTGACCAACGTGCCGGGCCTGCTGGACAAGCAGGGCAACATCCTCACCGGCCTCAGCACCCGCCAGGTGGACGAGCTGATAGCCGACGGCACCATCAGCGGTGGCATGCTGCCCAAGATCGACTGCGCCCTGGACGCGGTGAAGTCGGGCGTTTCCAGCGCCCACATCATCGACGGGCGGGTTCCTCACGCGGTCCTTCTGGAGATTTTCACCGACCAGGGCGTGGGCACCCTGATTTCCAACCGCAGCCAGTGAGCCGAAATGGCGCTGCATCCGGGCGACGGCGGATGCCGGCAGGAATAGCAAAAAACCCAGTAAACAGAAGGCTCTATATTGCAGGGCCTGGTGGCAGTCGCTAGCATGACTGGCGTGGCTTCCTGACGGTGAACACAATGCCCAGAAGAAAATCGCAGCGGCGGCAGCAGATTCTGGAAGCGCTGGCCCAGATGCTGGAAGCCAATCCGGGCAACCGGATTACCACAGCGGGTCTGGCTCGCGAGGTCGGCGTTTCCGAAGCGGCGCTTTATCGCCACTTCCCGAGCAAGTCAAAAATGTTCGAGGGCCTGATCGAGTTTATCGAGGAAACGCTGTTTTCGCGCATCAACCGGATCCTGAACGAAGAGCCCACCTGCGCCCGCCGCTGCGAGAAAATGCTGGGCCTGTTGCTGATCTTC
This sequence comes from Parahaliea sp., assembly GCA_047971325.1. GTDB lineage: Bacteria > Pseudomonadota > Gammaproteobacteria > Pseudomonadales > Halieaceae > Parahaliea. Next base: position 4,193 of record JBKDZQ010000621.1, on the reverse strand, counting down.
ACCGAGCGCAATCCCGGCATCACCCGCATCCTCACCGGCGACGCCCTGGCCGGGGAACCCGAGCGCCTGCACGCCCGGGTGGCGCAACTGTTCGACCGCTACGAAACCCAGCTGAAACAGGTCATTCGCGAGGCCGAACTGCGCGAGGGTCTGCGGCCGACGATCCCGCTGCCACAGGCGGCCAATCTGCTGATGGCCGCCACCGAGGGACGCATCTCGCAGTTTGTGCGCAGCGGCTTTGAGCGCTCGCCCACCCAAGGCTGGGAGGAACAGTGGTCCCTGCTGATGACGGGATTCTTCCGGGAAACCATCACCCGGACGACCCACGAGGCCGGCGACTCGCTGGTCAGCCAGCGCTGAACCGGGCGCAGCAAATACCCAGCTGAAGGAGCGCTAGTCCAGTTCGCCCCGCTCTCGTTGCTGGCGCAGCTGGACCAGATCCGCCAGCTCCTGAAAGCGGGAAATGTCAGCCGCGTACTGCCTTGCCACATCCTCCATCTGCTTCTGGCGCAGAGCGATACGGTCTTCGTTACCGGTGAGCTCACGCTGCAGGTTATCGATTTCTTTGAGCAGTGTCGGTTCGACCTTCTCGCCCCGCCGCTCGGCATCGGCGGCCTCGGACTGGTAGCCGGACAGGCTCTGCTTCAGGGTGTACTGGTTGCTCTCCAGGATGCTGATACGAATCTGCACATCCTTGAGCGCACGATCGCGGGCAATTTCGATATCTTTTATCGAACTGTAACGCAGCAGCAGGCTGCGATCCCGCTCCCGGGCCTTGCGCTCCAATTCCCGGGCAGACACTGCCTCTTCAACGGCGGCGCGTTGCTCCGGGGTCAGCTCCGGGGGCACCACCCTCACCACCACCCCGCGGCGATTCATGATTTCATAGCCCTTGCCCACGAACTCGCTGGGTATGCTGTCGTCGATGACGATCACCCCGTCGTGGTTGGTGTAGCGGTACAGCTGCTGGCCTGCGGCATACAGGCGCTCCATCGGCACGACGACCAACAGCAGCAGCATTGCACACATTTTGTCCATTATCGCACTATATGCCTAACACTGTCGCCCGCTCAAGAGGTGGTTGGGCATTTACACAACGCCATAGCGTTCGCGATAGGTCCGCATACCCGCCAGTGCAGCGGGATCACCACCCTCCGCCTCCAGGTATTCAATGATATGGCTCATGTCGACAATGCTCAACACCCGCACACCGTGGTGTTGCTCGATTTCCTGAATGGCGGACAGTGCCCCCGCCCCCCGCTCCTGCCGGTTCAGGCCGATGGCCACTCCCGCCAGACTGGCCCCGGCGGCCTCGATCATGGCAATAACCTCCCGCACCGCCGTACCGGCGGTAATCACGTCATCGATCACCAGTACCCGCCCCTTCAGCGGCGCACCCACCAGCGTGCCGCCTTCGCCGTGGCCCTTGGCTTCCTTGCGGTTGTAGACAAAGGGCACATCGAGACCGTGCTCGCTCGCCAGCGCCACAGCGGTGATGGCGGCCAGCGGGATGCCCTTGTAGGCCGGCCCCAGCAGCACATCAAAGGACAGGCCCGAGTCGACGATACGCCGGGCGTAGCAGCGGCCGAGCGCAGCCAGCGCCCGCCCGCTGGCGAAGGCGCCGGCATTGAAGAAATAGGGGCTGATACGGCCCGATTTCAGGGTGAACTCGCCAAATTTCAGTACCTGATACTGCTGGGCCAGTTCGATAAACTCTCTTTGATAGGCATACATGACGATAATTGTCCTTGATTTGCGCCAGGTAGTTTCCTGCCGGCCCCGATTTGTGTATAAGGAGAGGTTACCGAAAAATAACAACAGGCCCGCAGGCGGGGAAATTTACCAGCCCACGGACTTGAATTTGCAGGAAGAGACAGCAACACCCCCTTCCGGTATCAATCAGTCTGGCGGCTGCCCGGTGGACGCGGAGTGTTCTGATCACGCTGGCTCGGGTATCATACACGCTCTATAAACAAGGGGCTATGAATGAGGATTATCAGTTTCAGCGCCGATGGTATCAGGCAAGCTGCCAGTCGGGAGTTCTATGACTGGCTGGACGAACAGGACGCGGACTTTATTTGTATCCAGGATTTGCAGTGCAGCGAATACGACCGGCAGGACAGTCTGTACTTTCCCCCTGAGTACAACGCCTACTTTTTTGACGACGTGAACGGCAAGGCAAACGGTGTAGCCATATATACCCGCCAGCTGCCCAAAGCCATCATGACGGGACTCGGCTTTGCCGATTTCGACATGGAAGGCCGTTACATCCAGGCGGACTTCGAAACCCTCAGCGTGGGCTGCCTGCTGGCGCCCTACGCCGCCCCCGGCGACGGCGACGCCCTGGCACGCAAATCGGAATTCTTCGACCTGCTGCAAAACCACCTGCTGAAAATCCGCAACAAGCGCCGCGAGTTCATCATCTGCGGCAACTGGCACATCGCCCACACTCCGGCGGATGTTCAGGACACAGACTCCAACGCCGGCCAACCCGGTTTCCTCGCTGAGGAGCGCCAGTGGATGAGCGAGCTGATCGAAGCCGGCTATGTGGACGCCTTTCGGGAGATCAACTCCGACCAGGACGAGTTCAGCTGGTGGCCCGAGGGCGATCGCGACAACAACGGCCTGCGCACCGACCTGCAGATCATCTCCAAGGGCCTGAAATACAGCGTCGAATACGGCGCCATCTACACCGCGCGCGAGTTTTCCAACCACGCGCCGGTGATCATGGACTACGACATCGAGCTGAACTGAAGGCTCAACCCTCGGCCAGCGCGCGCTTCTGTACCGCGATCAGCTCTCCCACCCCCTGTGACGCCAGCGCCAGCATGGCGTCCAGCTCGGCGCGGGCGAAGGGTGCACCCTCGGCGGTACCCTGCACCTCGATAAAGCCCCCATCTTCAGCCATGACCACGTTCATGTCGGTGTCGGCGGCGGAGTCCTCCGGGTAATCCAGGTCCAGCACCGGCACTCCCCGATACACCCCCACCGACACCGAGGCCACCATCCCCCGCAGGGGATCGCCGGTGATTTTTTTCTGTCGCTGCAGGTGGTTGATGGCATCCACCAGCGCCACACAGGCGCCGGTGATGGAGGCGGTACGGGTGCCGCCATCGGCCTGGATCACGTCACAGTCGATGGTAATGGTATACTCGCCAAGTTGCTTCAGATCCACCGCCGCACGCAGGGAACGACCGATCAGGCGCTGGATCTCCACCGTGCGCCCGCCCTGTTTGCCGCGAGCCGCCTCGCGCCCCATGCGGGTGCCGGTGGAGCGCGGCAACATGCCGTATTCCGCCGTCACCCAGCCCTGGCCCTCTCCCCACAGAAAACGCGGCACCCCCTCCTCAACTGAAGCCGTACAGATCACTCGCGTATTGCCAAAGCTCACCAGCACCGAGCCTTCGGCATGGCAGGTGAAATGACGGACGATGCTTATATCGCGAAGCTGGTCGGGCGCGCGGCCGCTGGGTCGTTGCATGGGACTCTCCCCGGAAACATGAAGAGCGGCCAAGTATACAGGGCCGCAGGGCGGGCGTGGGCCGTACACATGCTACACTCGGCAACCCAGTTTCCTTAATATATGCCGCCTCCGCCATGATTCACAGCATGACCGCCTTTGCCAGAGAAACCCTGAGCACCAGCCAGGGCAACCTGACCATCGAACTGCGCACCGTCAACCATCGCTATCTGGATTTCAGCTTCAAAATACCCGAACGGCTGCGCGCCGCCGAGGGCGACCTGCGCAAACTGGCCACGGAATCCCTGTCCCGGGGCAAGCTGGACTGCCTGCTGCGCCTGCAGCAGGGTGGAGCTGCAGCCGGCGGCGACGGCGCGCTGGTCGTGGACGAGGCGCGACTGGACGCGGTGCTCAACGCGGTGCAACAGGTAGCCGCCAAAGCCGGCACCACCCAAGCCCTCAGCCCTTTGGAGGTGCTGCAGTTTCCCGGCGTGTGCACCACCAGCGAGGAGGGCGAGGAAGCCTTGCTGACCGCCGTTGTGGAACTATTTGGCAAGGCCCTCGGAACCCTCCGGGACAATCGCGCCCGGGAGGGGAGCAAACTGGCCGTGCTGATCCTTGAGCGCCTCGACCAGGTAGCGACCGAGGTCGCCCGCATCCGCGAGCGCCTGCCGGAGCTGTTGCAGCAGCAGCGCGAGCGGGTCATCGCCCGCATCGCCGATCTCGACCTGGA
>JBKDZQ010000620.1:0-2978 GCA_047971325.1 Parahaliea sp. | reverse complement strand
TCCACGACCCAGGACCGTGGGGAGAGAGGCAGGAAATTGAAATCTACGCCATAATCTGGCGTTCGGGGTGGGTCAATATTAGATGCAAATCCCGGGTCAGTTTTAACTGCAAATCAACAGGCTGGGCGGTCAGCGACGCCGCCGGCATCGCCTTTGCCCAGCAGTTCTACACCCACCTGTTCGCCGGCGCCACCTTCGGCGAGGCGCTGCGCCTGGCCCGGGAGCACAACTGGAACCATTTCCGCGAGTTCAACACCTGGGGCGCCTACCAGGCCTACGGCGACCCGGGCTACCGGCTGGTGACCGGCGCTGGCGCCGCCGTCTGCCAGCAGGACTGCAGCTACCACGCGGTGGAGGAACTGCTGGCCGAACTGGAGAACTTCAGCCAGGGTCTGGGCGCCCAGTCCTTCGCCCCCGGCATCCACGACAACGAACAGCAACTGGAAGACAGCAAACAGCGCCTGCAGGCCCTGCTGGAGGGCGTGCCCCGCGCGCAGATGAGCGCCTGGGCACAGCGCGCCGATGTGGCCGCCGCCATCGGTTTTGCCTGGGGCGAACTCAGGGACTGGCGGCAGGCCCTGAGCTGGCTGCATCAGGCCCTCGGCGCGGAACAGGGTGACTGCCCACTGCGGGCGGTGGAACAGTGCGCCAACTTCCGCACCCGGCTGGCCGCCGAGCGCTGGGCGCAGGCCCCGGATTCGCTGGCGGATGATGAGCGGGAGGCGCTGCGCACGGACCTGGTTGAACAACTCAGCCAGGCGGCCGGAAGCCTGGCGGCCCTGCTGGAGCGCGGCGAGACCCGCGAGCGCCTCAACCTGATGGGCGCTGTCTACAAGCGCCTGGTCATTCTGTCGGCCAGCGCCGACGAGCGCGCCGGGGCCCTGGAAAAGGCGGCGCACGACTACGAGCGTCCCTACCGCAAGGACGACGACCCCCAGGGCCAGACCTTCAACGGCAACTACTACGCCTTCTGCAACTGGGCCACCGCCCGGGCCCTGCAATACCTCAGCGGTGCCACCCGCACCCGCGAAGACGCCGGGGAACTGGCCGGCATCGGCATCCGCATGCTGGCCTACCTGGAAGCGCGGCCAGTGGGTAACTTCTGGGACGCCGTGGCCAGCGCCGACTGCCTGCTGGCCATGCTCCTGCTGGAGAAAAAGCTTGACGGTGTGAACTGTCAGGAACGCTGCCAGCGCATCGAACGCGGCTACCTCGACGCCGCCCAGCGCGGCGTAAGCCGCAGGGAGTGGTCGTCGGTGGTGGAAAACCTCGACTATATCGTTGCCCTGCTGGAGGCCTCGCAGAGAAGGGGTGTGGGTGCGCTGCGCAAGCATTTGCGGGCGTTGCGGGATGGGTTGGTGTTTGAGGGGTGATATTGAAAATTGGAGATCGCTGGACTGCTTGTGAGATCTATTCGATGTTTGATTTTCGGTGTGAGCCTGTTTTTCGCGGAAAGAATCAATGAAAGTTGTTATTAGCAGCACGCTTCTGGATTTGCCGCGGCATCGAGACGAGGCAGAGAACGCCTGCCTTAGCCTTGATTTGCATCCAAAACTTTCGGAATACCTTCCCGCCAGCAAAGACGACGCTCTTACCGCTTCGCGAGCACTCGTCGACGATGCCCAAATCTATATTGGCATTTTTGCTTGGCGCTATGGGCATCTGCCGAAAGGCTCTGAAGTGTCTATCACAGAAATGGAATATAACCGGTCAGTCGAGCGGGACATACCCCGACTGATATTTCTTGCCACCGAGGATCATCCCTTCGCCAAGGGACAAATCGATTTCGGCGTTCCCGAACAGCAGATTCTGCGCCTGCGAAATCGACTTGAGGCAGAACAAGTAGTCAAGTATTTCGATTCTCCCGATACACTGGGCAAAGCGGTACTCGCCTCATTGGCAAATCAGCTCCAGCTACATGATACCCACGCCGCCGCAACGTTGCCTGTTTCCAAAGACCCGCCGCGCCGGGAAGACAACCCCTACCGCAGCCTGGAAGCCTTCCAGGAGGAGGACGCGCAGTGGTACTTCGGGCGCGAGGAACTGGTCAGTGCCACCATCGCCAGAATCTACGGGCTGGTTCGCCCGCTGCCGCACCGGCCCCGCCTGCTGGCGATCATCGGTCCCTCCGGCTCCGGCAAGTCCTCCTTCGCCCGCGCCGGCCTGATGGCCAGGTTGCGGTCGCAGGCGGGTGCCGGGGACAAACGGATCACCCTGCGCCCGGGCGAGCATCCCAGGGCGGAGTTAAGCAGGAAGATGGGCGAAATCCTCGGCGAGGGGGTGAGCAGTCTGCCCTTGCCTCGGGCGGCGCTACCGGGGGGCGACGGCAAGTCCCTGCTACTGCTGGTGGACCAGTTCGAGGAAGTGTGGTCCCAGTGCGAGAGCGAGGTGGAGCGCAATGAGTTTATCGACGCACTGACCGAAGCCGCGGACAGGGAAGGTGGCCCGGTCATGGTGCTGCTCACCCTGCGCAGCGATTTTCTCGCCCAGAGCCAGCGCCACCCGCGCCTGAGTGAACTGATAGCGAAGGAATCGGTGCTGGTGCCGGCCATGAGCGAAGCAGACCTGTACCGGGCCATTACCGAGCCCGCCAGGCGCAGGGGCTATCCGCTGGATGAGCAAACCATCGCCAGCCTGATCAGCGACACCCTCGGCAATGCCGGTGCGCTGCCCCTTCTGCAATTCGCACTCACCCGTATCTGGGAGGGCATGGCCGCCGGCGTACAGCCCGCCGATACGCTGAACACTATCGGTGGCGTCGGCGGCGCACTGGCGAAGGCGGCGGAAGACGCCTACCGGCAGCTCGAACCCCGCCAGCAGGATATTGCCCGCCGCGCCTTTCTTGCCATGGTCCACCTGGGTGAGGGCGTGCAGGATACCCGCCGGCGGGTGACGGTTGAACAGTTGCGCGGCGGCGACAGTGAGGTGGAAGTCAAAGACGTTCTGGAACGCTTTACCCGCAAGGAGTGTCGCTTTGT
>JBKDZQ010000619.1:0-2075 GCA_047971325.1 Parahaliea sp. | reverse complement strand
GCCCATGTCGCCGATGCGCGAGCCGATCAGCGAGCCGAAAATCACAAAGTACAGCGACATGGTGATGGCCGAGGGCAGCAGGGTCTGGGTCCAGATGCGCAGGTAGCGCCGGACTTCCTTGGAAAGAATGGTCATGAAGGCCACGTACTGTTCCCGCGCGCTCATGCGGCGCTCTCCACCAGGGTCACGAACATTTCCTCGAGCCGGTTGGCGCGATTGCGCAGGCTGGTGACCTTGATGCCGTCACGGTCGAGCTGGGCAAAGACCTCGTTGAGATGCTGGCCCTTCTCCACCTCCACCTCCAGGCTGTGCTCGTCGATGCGCCGGCTGACAAAACCCTGTAGCGACACCGACTCCGGCAGCTCGCCGGCGCAGTCGAGGATGAATACCTCCCGGTGCAGGCGACGCAGCAGGCTGCGCACCGAAGTATGCTCGATAATGGTGCCGTGGTTGATGATGGCGATATTGCGGCACAGGGCCTCCGCCTCCTCCAGGTAGTGGGTGGTGAGAATGATGGTGGTGCCCTCGGCGTTGATCCTGCGCAGGAAATTCCACATGGAGCGGCGCAGCTCGATATCGACGCCGGCGGTGGGCTCGTCGAGAATCAGCAGCCGGGGTTCATGGATCAGCGCGCGGGCTATCATCAGCCGGCGTTTCATGCCGCCGGAGAGCATGCGCGAGGGCTCGTTGCGTTTTTCCCACAGCCCCAGCGCCTTCAGGTATTTCTCCGCCCGCTCACGGGCAATGCTCGCCGGCAGGCCGTAGTAGCCGGCCTGGTTGACGACGATATCCGAGGACTTTTCAAACTGGTTGAAGTTGAATTCCTGGGGCACGATGCCGATGAACTTCTTGGCGGCCGGAAAATCGGTGTCGATATCCACCCCGTGTACAAAGACCTTGCCGCCACTCTTGCTGACCAGTGAGCAGATGATGCCGATGGTAGTGGATTTGCCGGCACCGTTGGGACCGAGCAGGGCGAAAAAGTCGCCCTGCTGCACACTCAGGCTGATGCCCTTGAGGGCCTGGAAGCCATTGCCATAGGCCTTGCTGAGATTTTCTATAGTGAGGGCTGGTATCATGGACCGTCTTGTGTGCCTGCGAACAATGAAACACACCATTGTACCCGCAATCAGTGTCATTAACGACCGGAGTTCCGATGAACGACGAGCAGTACCTGCAGCATTGCATGGCGATCTGGCGCGACTTTGCCGCCACCTTTGTGCAACGCACCGCCACCCTGGAAGCCACAGACCCGCTGCGGGAACTCGCTGTGACCTGCCAGCAGGCCGGGGAGGACGCCAGCCAGCTGTACGACCAGGCCCCCGCGCTGATGTCGCGACTGTTTACCAGCTTCCCCGATTTTGCCCCCACGGTGCCGCGGGAACTGCTGTGGTTTCTCGGCGGCGAGTGCCTGCACTACCTCAGCGACGGGGAAATCACCGCCTGCCAGCAGCAGCTCGAGGAAGAACGCAGCGCGGCGGTACGCAGCGAAGTGATCGACCTGGCGGCGGCCCGCGCCCGATTGCCAGGCCCGGGGTAAAAATCCGCCTCCCGGGCTTGACGCCGGGGATGGCGCTACCTACAATGCGCGCCTCTTGATTGAGACCAATGCGTCCCCTTCGTCTAGTGGCCTAGGACACCGCCCTTTCACGGCGGGAACAGGGGTTCGAACCCCCTAGGGGACGCCACTCAATCAGGCTCGCCAGACCGCGGGAATAGCTCAGTTGGTAGAGCGCAACCTTGCCAAGGTTGAGGTCGCCGGTTCGAACCCGGTTTCCCGCTCCAGATCCAGATTTTTCAACTCGTCTCCGCTATCCGGTACAGAGTCCCGTCCCCGTCGTCCCCACCCGCCGGATAGGCGGCAACTTCCGGGCGCAGGATGAGGAATACCGCGCTTGCGACAAGCCCACCCCAGATCAGCAGCGCGGCGATGACGAAGAACACACTGGCGATGCCGCTCATTCTCCCGCCTCCTTGCGCATGACCACCTCCCGCGGCGGCCATGCCTCGAAGTTGTCCGGGTCCTGGCGCCACCCGAGTTGCGTCAGGATGATCGCCGCAACGATCATCACACC
>JBKDZQ010000618.1:0-2532 GCA_047971325.1 Parahaliea sp. | reverse complement strand
CGCCCGCACGTCCCGGGATACAAGACAAAACAGTGATGTTTCAAGGGCCTGCCGCCGTTTTCCAGTTGTTGCTGTAACTTCTGTCAGGGCGGCGTCAGTGGAAGGGGTTCCATGTTTGATGACTTGTCCGTCACCGGCGCGGTGTTCTATTTCGATGAAATTGCCGACCACCTGGTGGAACAGGGGGTGGAGGCCTCGCCGTCGGAGCTGCACGGCTGCCTGACCGGCCTGATTGCCGCCGGCAGTGGTGAGGAGCCCGCCGCCGGCCTGGCGGGGCTCAACCAGGCCCTGGATCTGGACCTGCACGGCGAGCTGGCCGAAACCATGCTGCAGCTCTACAGCCTCACCCTGGCCGCCCTCGCCGACGAGGCGTTTGACTTCCATCCCCTGCTGCCCGACGACGACAGCGAGCTGGACCAGCGGGTGCTGGCACTGGCCCTGTGGTGCCGGGGTTTTATGGCTGGCTACGCCCGCGCCACCGTCGCCGCCGGCAGCGGTGACGCCAGCCTGCCCGGCGATAGCGCGGAAATCCTGCGGGATATCGCCGCCATCGCCCAGGCCGGGGTGGATGAAGAACTGCCGGAGGAGGAGTCCGAGGGCAATTACGCCGAGATTGTGGAGTACCTGCGTTTCGCCACGCTCAACGTGTTCATGGACACCCAGGGTCGGGCCGCCGATGGCGCTGGCGCAGGGCGGGTGCACTGATGTCCGGATCCCGCGCCACCGCAATCGCGGGCATCAGCCGCGCCGAGTTCGCCCGCCGCCGGGGCCACCTGATGGCCATGATGGAGGCGGGCAGCATCGCTATTATTCCCTCTGCCCGCGAACAGGTGCGCAGCCGCGACACCGAATACCCCTTTCGCCAGGACAGTGACTTTTTCTACCTCTGCGGTTTTACCGAGCCGGATGCCGTGCTGGTGCTGATACCCGGGCGCGAGCACGGCGAATGTGTGATGTTCTGCCGCGAGCGGGACCCGGCCAGGGAGCTCTGGCACGGCCGCCGCCAGGGGCCGGAAGGCGTTTGCTCACACTACGGGGCCGACGACGCCTTCCCCATCGGCGATATCGACGACATCCTGCCGGGTCTGATCGAGGGCCGCCGCCGGGTTTACTACTCCATGGGCCGCAGCGCCGATTTCGACCGCCAGATCATGGGCTGGGTCAACCAGATTCGCGCCCGGGAGACCAGCGGCGCGGTGCCCCCCGGCGAGCTGACCGATCTCGGCCACATGCTGCACGAGTTGCGCCTGATCAAGAGCGCGGCGGAGCTGCGGGTAATGCGCCGCGCCGGGGAGATCACCACCACTGCCCACCGTCGCGCCATGCAGATCTGCCGGCCGGGCCTGTACGAATACCAGCTGGAGGCGGAAATCCTGCACGAATTCGCCATGGCCGGAGCCCGCCACCCGGCCTATTCCACCATTGTGGGCGGTGGCGACAACGGCTGCATCCTGCACTACGTCGACAACAGCGCCAAACTGCGCCGGGGTGACCTGGTGCTGATCGACGCCGGCTGTGAGCTGGAGGGCTACGCTGCCGATGTCACCCGCACCTTTCCGGTCGGTGGCCGTTTCAGCCGCCCGCAGAAAGCCCTCTACGAGGTGGTGCTGGCGGCCCAGCGGGCCGCCATCGAGGCGATCCGTCCCGGCAGCCACTGGAACCAGCCCCACGATGAGACCGTGCGCGTCATCACCGAGGGCCTGGTGGCGCTGGGCCTGCTCAAGGGTCGGGTGCCGGCGCTGATCGAGCGCGGCGCCTACCGCGACTTCTACATGCACCGCGCTGGCCACTGGCTGGGGCTGGATGTGCACGATGTGGGGGACTACCGCGTGGGCAGCGAGTGGCGAGTGCTGGAGCCGGGCATGGTGATGACGGTGGAGCCGGGCATCTACGTGGCGCCGGACAACACCCGGGTGGACGCCAAATGGCGCGGCATCGGTATTCGTATTGAGGACAACGTGGTGGTAACTGCCAATGGTCGCGAAGTGCTCACCGGTGGTGTGCCGAAGGCGGTGGCGGAAATCGAGGCACTGATGGCGGCGTGAACGGAAGGGTTCGGGAGCGGGCGCTCCCGGGCAAAGTGGTTACAGCCAAAGAGGTGTTAAGCGCAAGCGCTATGGAACAGCGGGATATTCTGATTGCCGGTGGCGGCATGGTGGGCATCAGCCTGGCGCTGCAGCTCGGTGCCAGCCTGCCGGCGGCCACTCGTATCACTCTGGTGGAGGGATTTCCCTTTCCCGAACCGGGCTCGACGCCGCGCCAGCCCTCCTTCGATGCCCGCTCCACCGCCCTGAGCTACAGCTCGCGCCTGCTGTACGAAGCCATGGGGGTGTGGCCGGCGCTGGCGGCGCGGGCCTGCGCCATCGACACCATTCACGTGTCGCGCCGCGGCCGTTTTGGCAGCACCGTATTGCGGGCGGCGGACCATGGCTGGCCGGCCCTGGGCTACGTGGTGGAAAACGCCCCCCTCGGCCATGCCCTGGCCGAGGCCCTGCACCGCCAGGGGAGGGTGCAAGTGCTGAGCCCGGCGCG
>JBKDZQ010000617.1:0-1955 GCA_047971325.1 Parahaliea sp. | reverse complement strand
TGTTGCAGGATCTGCGCACGAGCCAGGGCGGCGGTTTCCGCGGCGAAGTCCGCGTCGCGAATGCGCGAGCGGGAGGCGTCCATGTTCTCCGCCGAGGTCTGCAGCGATTTCACCACCGACTCGAAGCGGTTCTGGATGGCACCCAGGTCGGCGCGGGTGGAGTTGATGTTGGTCAGCGCGGCGTCCACCGCGGTGATCGCGGCATTGGCGTTGTCCACGTCCAGCAGGTTGATATTGCTGGTGGCAACGGTGGTGCCCGCGCTCAGGCCGGCCTTGGACGGATCGGTACCGGCGACAACCAGATCAACGTCTTCGTCGGTGGCGATCTCGATACCGCCCTGCGCAAGCGTGCCGCCGGTCAGTGCCGTACCCGCCGTACTCGTCGCACCCACGGTCGCGGCGGACACGGTGATGGCTCCACCCATTTCATCGGTCAGCGTAAGCTCGCTGCCAGAATCAGCAGCGGTAACGCCACTGTTGGCGTTACCGCTATTAATCGCTGTAGCCAGCGCGGCAGCATCCACCGTCATCGCAGAGCCAGTCGAGTTGCTGATGGTAATCGTGTCCGAATCACCGTTGGCGTTGGCGACAGTGAATTCCATACTTTCACCGTCCTCGATGGAGTAGCTCGTAGAAACATCCAGCGTGTAGGTGCTGGAAGTGGCGGTAGCTGTCACGCCACTCACCGCGCTGATTGCCGTGGCCAAAGCCGTCACGCCCGCATCCACATCACCAACACTGGTGCCGTTGATCGTCAGCTCACCATCGGTCAACGCTTCAGTGAAGCCGCTGATTGACGCGCTTGCGACCGCCGGCTGCCCGGTATCCAGCCCCAGACCCAGCGCGGTGGAATCCACCACCTTGTCGATGGCGATGGTGTCGCCCACATTGGCGCCCACCTGGAACATCTGCTCGCTGAAGGAGCCGTCCAGCAGTTTCACCCCGTTGAAGCTGGTCTGATTGGCCACGCGGTCGATTTCGGCAATCAGCTGCTGCACCTCGGCATCCAGGGCGGCGCGGTCGGTGGAGGAGTTGGTGGCGTTGGCGGACTGTACCGCCAGTTCGCGGATGCGCTGCAGGTTGTTGGTCACCTCGCCCAGGGCGCCCTCGGCGGTCTGCGCTAGGGAGATGCCGTCGTTGGCGTTGCGCGCCGCCTGGTTCAGGCCGCGAATCTGCGCGGTGAAGCGCTCGGAAATGGCCAGGCCAGCCGCGTCGTCCTTGGCACTGTTGATGCGCAGGCCGGAAGACAGGCGCTGCAGGGAGGTGGCCAGGTCGTTCTGTGAACGGTTGAGGTTACGCTGAGCGGTCAGCGAGTGGATATTGGTATTGATGATCTGAGCCATGAGTGTCGTCCTTTCTGGTTGAGCCTGATTGGCCTGGGTGCGCAGGCACCGTCGCTTGCAAGGGCGAGTCCGCCCGTTCCACTCAGGTTAGCGACGGCCCCGGCCAAAGCTTTAGCGCCCATATCCGGGTTTTTGTGCGCGAGTTGGCATTTGGATGGTGCGGCTGGTGAAGGCACGCGCTCTGGTACGGTAGAAGGCAGCGCGGCCTGATCAAGCGTATCGGCCGGCAGACTATTATATACAGTCACCGGTCTGACCAGGTCCAGGCACGAGGGCCTGCCGGGCACCCCGGCAGCAGGGGCGTCTTTCTCCACCGGGTCCGGCGGCATCATCGGAGGCGAAGCCATTGATGCCGATCTAAATGTTACTGTGTATCATTGTCATTTGAGGGCAGTAGCGGTGGACGGTGTCCCCGCTGCGAAGAAAGACCGCTATCGTCTCGTCGCGAGGTTCACACAACACCCATGAAGGAAGGATTTCGCCAGAGCATGGCCTGGCTGCACACCTGGAGCGGCCTGGTGGTGGGCTGGGTGCTGTTCTTCGTCTTCGCCACCGGCACCGCCGGTTACTTCACCTACGAAATCACCCGCTGGATGGAGCCCGAACGCCCCC
>JBKDZQ010000616.1:0-13495 GCA_047971325.1 Parahaliea sp. | reverse complement strand
GTGGCCGGTGACCAAGCCGGAGCAGCGCCCAGGGCAAAGGGAAGGGCGAAGGCCAAAAAAGTGCCCGCGGGCAAAGCCCGGGCCCGCACTGCCCCCAAGGCCGGAACGAGGGTCGCGACCGCACCGAAAAAGCAGTCCACGGCCAGGACAAAAGCCGCAGGCGCCACCAAAAAACGGGCCGCTCCCAGGAAATAACCGGCAGGGATGAGCATGATAGGGTGGGCTCCCTTCTCCCATGGAGCCCATCACGTTCACGCGTCTGCACAAGCACTCCGGGCACCTCTCGCCACCACCGTTCTGTGCCTGCCCCTGTGGGGCAGCAGCGGCCTCAAGGCCGCCGCCCCTGATGTGACTTTTTGGATTTATGCTGCTGATCTGCACTGGCACTCACCGGCAAACCAGAGACAAAGTCGCCGGAGACCTTTCCAGCCGATGCTGCGAGCGCGCAAGACCGGGGCCACCAACTGGAGGTGGTATCGGCGGACGGACTGTGTTCTACTTAAATGAGAATAGCTTGCATTACTGTCGCTATCGCCAAAAACCGCCGAGAGGTTCCCATGCGCATCCCCCGTTCGGCCCTGTGCCGCACAGCAGCCCTTGTGGCCGCCACCCTGATTGCCCCGTTGACCCAGGCCGCCGAGATGGTGAACGTTTATTCGGCCCGCCAGGAGGCTCTGATCAAACCCATTCTCGACCGTTTTACCCAAGAAAGCGGCATCAAGGTGAACCTGATCACTGGCGACGGCGACGCCCTGCTCACCCGGCTGCGCAGCGAGGGGCGCAATTCCCCCGCCGATGTGCTGCTGACGGTGGATGCAGGCCGCCTGTACCGGGCACGGGAGGCCGGTGTGCTGCAGCCCCTGCGTTCCGAGTTTCTGGAGCGGGTCATCCCGGCCCACCTGCGCAACCCCGAGGGCTACTGGTACGGTCTGTCGGTGCGGGCGCGGGTGATCGCCTACGCCAAGGACCGGATCAAGCCCTCGGAGCTGAGCACCTACGCAAACCTCACCGACCCGCGCTGGCGCCGGCGGCTGTGCATCCGCTCCTCCGGCAATATCTACAACCAGTCGCTGGTGGCGGGCATGATCGCCACCGAGGGTGCCGATGCCGCCAGCCAATGGGCCAAGGGGCTGATGGCCAACCTGGCGCGTCCGCCCCAGGGCGGTGACCGCGACCAGATCAAGGCCCTGGCGGCCGGCCAGTGCGACCTGGCCCTGATCAACAACTACTATTTTGGCGCCATGCTGCAGTCCGGCTCCGCCGAGGAAGTGACCGCCGCCAGCAAAGTCGCGCTGTTTTTCCCCAACCAGAATGGCCGCGGCACCCACATCAATGTCAGCGGCGCCGGCGTCACCCGGGCCGCCAGCCACCCGGAGGCAGCCCGTGCGCTGATCGAGTTCCTGGCCGGCGAGGAAGCCCAGCACTGGTACGCCGAACGCAACAACGAATATCCCGTGCGCGAGGACATCGCCCCCAGCGCCCTGCTGCAATCCTGGGGTGAATTCAAGGCCGATGCCGTCGACGTGACCGAACTCGGGCGACACAACGCCGAGGCCGTCATGCTCATGGACCGCGCCCATTGGAAGTAAGCACCGCCGCCACCCACTCCACCAGCCTCCCGACCCGCCGCACCAGCACCCTCTGGCGGGTACTGCTGTTGTCGACGGCGGGCATCATCGCGATTCCAGTGCTGGTAATCGCGGCCAGCCTGGTACAGGGTTTCAGCCCCGCCTGGGATCACCTGCTGGACACGGTATTGCGGGACTACGTGGTGAATTCCCTGCTGCTGATGCTGGGAGTGGGCGCCGGCACCCTGGTGCTGGGGGTCACCAGCGCCTGGCTGACCGCCATGTGCGAGTTTCCCGGCCGGCACTTTTTCAACTGGGCGCTGATGCTCCCCATGGCCATCCCGGCCTATATCATCGCCTACACCTACACCGGCATGCTGGAGTACTCCGGACCATTGCAGAGTGCCCTGCGGGCCCGTTTCAACTGGGGCTACGGCGACTATTACTTCCCGGAAATCCGCTCCCTGGGCGGCGCTGTGTGCATGCTGTCACTGGTGCTTTATCCCTATGTCTTCCTGCTGGCGCGGGTGGCCTTCCGCGAACAGTCGACGGCAGTGCTGGAGGCCAGCCGCAGCCTCGGCAAGGGTCCCTGGCAGACCCTGTTCCAGGTGGCCCTGCCGCTGGCCCGCCCGGCCATCGTCGCCGGGGCCAGTCTGGCGCTGATGGAAACCCTGGCGGACTACGGCACCGTGGCCTATTTTGGCGTCAGCGCCTTCACCACCGGGATCTTCCGTACCTGGTACGGCCTCGGCGAGTTGCAGACCGCCGCCCAGCTGGCCGCCTTCCTGCTGCTGTTTGTGCTCAGCCTGTTCCTGCTGGAGCACTACTCCCGGCGGCGCCTGCGCTTCCACCTCAACGCTGCCCGCCGCCAGCCCCGGCGCATTGCCCTGGCTGGCTGGCGCGGCTGGCTGGCCTGCGCGGTGGCGCTGCTGATTCTCGGCGCCGGCTTCCTGCTGCCGGCGGCCCAGCTCGCCATCTGGTCAGTGCAGCGCTGGTCCTTCACCGACTTCGAGGCCTTCGGCCAGCTCGTTGGCAGCAGCTTTGGCCTGGCCGCCATGGCCTCGATCAGTTGTCTGCTGATCGCCCTGCTGCTGGGCTACGGCAAGCGCCTGTATCCTCTGTGGCCGGAGCAGCAGGCGGCGCGCATCGCCACCATGGGCTACGCGGTGCCGGGCACGGTGATCGCCGTGGGAGTGCTGATTCCCTTCGCCTGGCTGGACAACCGTGTCGACAGCTTCATGCGCGAGAACTTCGCCATCAGCACCGGCCTGCTGCTCAGCGGCACGCTGGTGGCGCTGGTGTTCGCCTATGTGGTGCGTTTTCTCTCGGTGTCGCTGCAGACAGTGGATTCAGGGCTGGCGCGCATCCGCCCCAGCATCGACGAATCGGCGCGCTCGCTGGGCCTGCGACCACTGCAGGTGCTGCGGCGGATTCACCTGCCGATGCTGCGCGGCTCCCTGGTCACCGCCCTGCTGCTGGTATTCGTGGACGTACTCAAGGAACTGCCCACCACCCTGATCCTGCGGCCCTTCAATTTCAACACCCTGGCCGTGCGGGCCCACGAACTGGCCTCCGATGAACGCCTGGCCGACGCCGCGCTGCCTGCCCTGGCCATCGTGGTGATCGGCCTGCTGCCGGTGATCTTCATGAACCGCCTGGCTAGCGGCGGTGCCCCGGCGTCCGCCACCCCACAACCCGAGACCGACGCATGAACAGCCAGCTCGCCCTGCAACAGGTGACCATCACCTACGGCAGCGTGACCGTCGTCAGCGACCTTTCCCTGACCCTCAGCGCCGGTGAGATCGGCTGCCTGCTGGGCCCTTCGGGCTGCGGCAAGACCACCCTGCTGCGCAGTATCGCCGGCTTCGAGCCAGTGGCCACTGGATGCATCACCCTGCGCGACCAGACCATCAGCGAACCCGGGCGCCAGCTGCCGCCGGAACAGCGCCGGGTGGGCATGGTTTTCCAGGACTTCGCGCTGTTTCCCCATCTCGATGTGGCGCGCAATATCGCCTTCGGCCTCGGCGCGTTGGCCAAGGCGGAGCGGCGCCAGCGGGTGGAGGAAATGCTGGAACTGGTGGCCCTGGCGGACTACGCCCGCGCCTACCCCCACGAACTGTCCGGCGGCCAGCAGCAGCGGGTGGCCCTGGCCCGCGCCCTGGCGCCCGCGCCGGAGATCCTGCTGCTGGACGAACCCTTCTCCAGCCTCGACGCGGAGCTGCGCGAACAGCTCGCCGGCGAGGTTCGCAAGCTGCTCAAGCGCAACGGGGTGACCGCCATCCTGGTTACCCACGACCAGCACGAGGCCTTCGCCATGGCCGACCGTATCGCCCTGCTGCACCGGGGCCGGGTGGCCCAGCTGGACACGCCCTACAATCTCTACCACAGTCCCGCCAACGAGTTCGTGGCGGAGTTCATCGGCCAGGGCAATATCCTGTCGGTATCGGTAAACGCGGCGGGTGAACTCGACCACGGCCTGGGCCTGCTCGACATGAGTCACCGCCACTGGCGCCCAGGCGACATCCTGCGCCTGCTGGTGCGGCCGGACGACGTGCAATACCACGAGCACAGTCCCCTGCGCCTGGAGATCACCGACCGCGCCTTTCGCGGCGCCCACTACCTCTATGAGCTGCGCCTGCCCGACGGCCAGCGGGTGCCCTGCCTGACCCCGAGCCATATCGACATCAGCCCCGGCGGCCGGCTACCGGTGCACTTCAACCTGCAGCATGTGGTGGTGTTTCAGGGGGAGAACGCTACGGCAGCGGCCTGAGCGCCGACCGCCCTTGCCGGAGAGCCCATCGACCGCGACAGATCGCCACCCTTGCTGGCACAATGCGGTTTTTGGGTGGCGCTGTTGCGCGCCCCGCCGATACATGACCCTGCCGATGTCCCGTTCCAAGCTGCCCAGCCCCGCCAACCCTCACCGCTTCTGCATTGCCCCCATGCTGGACTGGTCCGACCGGCATTGCCGCTTTTTCTGGCGCCTGCTGAGCCGGGAGGCGCGGCTGTACACCGAGATGGTCACCACTGGCGCGTTGATCCACGGCGACCGCGAGCGTTACCTGGCCTTCGATGCGCAGGAGCAGCCCCTGGCCCTGCAACTGGGCGGCTCGGACCCGGCGGAACTGGCCCGCTGCGCGCGCTGGGCGCAGGACTGGGGCTACGACGAGGTCAATCTCAACTGCGGCTGCCCCTCGGACCGGGTGCAGTCGGGGGCCTTCGGCGCCTGCCTGATGGCGCGGCCGGCACTGGTGGCCGACGGCGTGCGCGCCATGCGCGAGGCCTGCACCCTCCCGGTCACGGTGAAGCACCGCATCGGCATCGACGACATGGAGTCCTACCAGCAATTGCTGGACTTTGTCGCCACGGTGGCCCAGGCCGGCTGCGAGGTGTTCATCGTGCACGCCCGCAAGGCCTGGCTGCAGGGCCTATCGCCGAAGGAAAACCGCGAGATTCCGCCCCTCAACTACCCCTGGGTCTACCGGCTCAAGCGCGACCTGCCAGCGCTCACGGTGGTGATCAACGGCGGCATCCAGACCCTGGAGGACTGCCAGCGCCACCTGGCCCATGTGGATGGCGTGATGCTGGGCCGGGAGGCCTACCACAATCCCTGGTGCCTGGCGGAGGTGGATCCGCTGCTGTTCGGGATGGACAAACCCGCCGCCAGCCGTGATGATGTCATGCGCGCGCTGTTGCCCTACGTGGAGCAACAGCTGGCCAGCGGCGCCCGGCTGAACCACATTACCCGGCACATTCTCGGGCTCTACCAGGGCGTGCCCGGCGCCCGCCGGTTCCGGCGCCATCTGAGTGAAAATGCCTTTAGAGCCGACGCCGGTATCGATGTACTGCGCGCCGCCCTCGGCAGAGTGAGTGACACAGCGGGCGGTACTGCGAACCGACCGGATTGAATTCAAGAACACCCGCATGAGTGAGCACATGAGCAACAAACTGGATCGCCTGAAGGCGATGACCGACGTGGTGGCCGACACCGGCGACATCGAGGCCATTCGCCGCTTCGCACCACAGGATGCCACTACCAACCCTTCCCTGCTGCTGAAGGCCGCGGGGCTGCCCCACTACGCCGCCCTGCTCGGCCGGGCGCGGGCCTGGGCCGCCGACCAGGGTGGCTCCGGTGCCGAGCAGCTCGCCAGCTGTTGCGACCGCTTCGCGGTGGACGTGGGCCGTGAGATTCTCGAACTCATCCCCGGGCGCATTTCCACCGAGGTCGATGCCCGCCTGTCCTTCGATGTGCAGGGCACCATCGATCGCGCCCACCGGTTGATCGCCATGTACGAGGCCGCCGGCATCGACCGCGGCCGCATCCTGATCAAGGTCGCCGCCACCTGGGAAGGCATCCGGGCCGCCGCCCTGCTGGAGAAGGAAAACATCAACTGCAACCTCACCCTGCTGTTTGGCTTCGATCAGGCAGCGGCCTGCGCCGATGCCGGCGTGTTCCTGATCTCGCCCTTTGTCGGTCGCATCCTGGACTGGTACAAGGCCAATACCGAACTGCGCATCGAACAGCCCGGGGACGACCCCGGTGTGCAGTCGGTCACCCGCATCTACAACCACTACAAGCAACACGGCTACCGCACCGTGGTGATGGGGGCCAGCTTCCGCAACACCGGGGAAATCGAGGCACTGGCGGGCTGTGACCGCCTCACCATCAGTCCCGCCCTGCTCGAGGAGCTGGCCTCCGATCCGGGCCCGCTGCCCCGCCGCCTGGAGCCGGTCACCGCCAAGAGCCGGGAACCGGCGCAGAAACTGACGGAAGCGGCTTTCCGGCTGGACCTCAACAACGATGCCATGGCCACTGAAAAACTGGCCGAGGGCATCCGCAATTTCATCGCCGACCAGGTGAAGCTGGAACAGCTCATCAGCCAGCCATGATCCGCGCGCTCAGAGCCCTGTTCGAGATGCCCGCCGGGGAAAGCCCGGCGGCGCTGGAACATCGTCTGCACCTGGCGGCCGCTGCCCTGCTGGTGGAAACCGGCCGCGTCGATTTCGCCGCCGACGGCCGCGAGCGGGCCACGATGGCCAAACTGCTGCAGGCGGCGCTGGGGCTGTCGGACGCCGAGGTCGAATCCCTGCTGCGACAGGCGGAACAGCAGGCCAGTGATGCGACATCCCTGTACCCGTTCACCCGACTGATCAACGATCACTGGAACCCGCAGCAGAAATGGCGGCTGATCGCGGCAATGTGGAAAGTGGCCTACGCCGATGGCGACCTCGACAAGTACGAGGAAGCGCTGATCCGGCAGGTGGCGGAGTTGATCTATGTGCCCCACGCGGACTATATCCGCGCCAAGCTGGCTGCGCAGGACGAGGGTGGACGGCCAGCAGGCTAGCCGCTTTCCAGCACCGCCATCAGGTCGCTGAAACGCTTGCGGTTGTCCTCGCTCAGGTCCATCAGCACCCGGTGGGCCTCGATCACCTTGTCCCTGACCACCTGCTCGCTGCCTTCCACCTGGGGAATTTCGTGAATGCCGGGCGCGCGATCGCAGGCCTGCTCACGGATTTCGAACAGGCGCGAGAAGCCCATGCTCTGCAGTAACCGGTTGATGCCGGGATTGCAGCTGTAGATGGCGGGGCGAAAGCCGAAACGTTCCCGCACTTCCAGCGCCAGTTTGGCGAGCTGGCCGAGGGTGGTACTGTCCAGGCCCTCGGTGTCACACAGGTCCACCCAGACACTGGCAAAGCCGGGGTCGGCAAACATGCCCTGCACAAATTCATGGAAGGTCGTGCACAGCGTGAGCCGCACGTCTCCCTCCATTCGGATTGCATAGACGCCGTCCTGACTGGCGGCGAGGATACGGCCCTCAGACACATCAACTCCGTTTACTGATAAACAGCGCCGCAATATCGTCGGGAGCCACGTCCAGCTGGCTGAGGCCGAGGCGGGCGATCATGGCTTCTGGTGTTTCCGCCGCCCGCTCAAAGGCCTCGAGCAGATAGGCTTCCTTCTCGATCAGGTCTCCGCTGGGCAGGATTTCCAGAATGCCGTCGGAAAACAGGGCAATGGTGAAATTGTCCGGCAACTCCACCTCGTGCTCTTCATATTCCGCGTCTTCCAGCAAGCCCACCGGCGAGCCACTTCCCGTGAGGTAACGCACCCCCTGCTGCGACACCAGTACCGGCTGCGGCAAATGGCCGGCAACGCTGTAGCGCAGGATATTGCGTTCCATGTTCAGCAAGCCCACCACCATGGTGGCGTACTTGCCCACGTCCAGCCGCAGCAGTTCCTGGTTGCCCCGCTGCAGCATGGCCACCGGACTCATCACGGTGTCGTCATGCTTGCGGGTGTAATCCGAGCGCTTGCGGGCAAAGAGATTCTTCAGCAGTACCGTGGCAAAGGCCGACGAGGAGCCATGGCCGGAAACATCGGCCATGAAAAACACCACGTGGTGCGTGCCTATAGTGAAGTAGTCGGTAAAGTCGCCGCTGAGAAAGAGAGAAGGAATAACACTGTGGGAGAAATTGTAATCACCGAGGATCAGGGGAGTGGCCGGCAGCATGCTGAGCTGTACCTGTCGGCCGGCCTGCTGGTCCTGCTCCAGCACCCGAATGGCGCCGCGCAGTTCCATATTGGTCGCCTCCAGTCGCTTGCGCGACTCATCCAGCTCCCGGCGCATCTGGCGCCTTCGCACGCAACGCTGGATGGACTCGATCAACGCACCGGTATCCTCCACCGGGCGCAAAAAGAAGTCGCTGGCCCCCATTCGCAGTGCCGTCATCATGCGGTCGGCATCCACCTCGCTGGACAGCATGATCGCCGGCACCTTGATATCCATGTCGCGCAGGGTGCGCTGGGTCTCGGGCAAGAGCACGCCATTGATGCTCATTTCACAAACGGTGGCATCGAGGTCCGGGCTACGCAGCCGGGCGTAGGTTTCCTCGCTGAGTTCATTGGCCACGTCCACGTGGAAGCCGGCCATATCCACCAGCGCCGCCATCGCCCGTGCCCGGCCGGGATCATCGTCGATTACTAGCACATTACCCTTGCTGGCCATCATGTCGCTGCGGGTGGAGAATTCGGCGAGACACTACGCCCCTTGCCCGCCCCGGGCAACCAGACGCACCGGGCTTTGGGCAGGAATTCACAGTTTTGCGGCGCCAGCCGAACAGCCGGCTCCGACTGCCTAGAAATCTTCTTCCCAGCCACCGTCCTCCCCGAAATCGGAGAAGTTATCATCCACCTTGCCATCATTGACCAAGACCTCACGCTGTTGCAGGTAAGCATCCCTGATAAAGATATAACGATCACCGGTGGTCAATTCATCCACGCCCAGCAAGCGCGAGCGAGCATCGACCAGTTCCAGCCCATACAGGGAGTAGCGCAGGCTCTCGCTATCGACATAGGTCTGCGGCGAGCCGTAGATATCGACGATGGTGCCAGCGCCGCTGCGCACTGTGCGCGGACCAAGCAATGGCACCATGATGTAGGGACCGGCCGGCACCCCCCAGATGGCCAGTGTGTGACCAAAGTCGGTCTGGTAAGGGGTCAGACCCATGCGGGTGGCCACATCGAAGAAACCGAGCACACCCAGGGTGGAATTCACCAGGAAACGGCCGCCGCCACGGGCGGCCTTATCAAAACGCCCCTGCAGTACAGCGTTGAGGGTGGAGTTGGCATCGTAGAGGTTGGCAAAGAAGTTGCTTACGCCCTGCTCGGCAACATCCGGCATCAGGAAGTGATAACCCTGGGCCGCGGGGCGCAGCACCCAGGCATCCAGACCGTCGTTGAACCCGAAGATGGCGCGATTCATGGACTCGAAGGGATCCTTTGCCGGATGCGTGTCAATGACCTCCTGGGCGCGCGCATGGGGGGGCAGCACCAGCAGGGTTGCCATGGCCATCAGGGCAACAGCAAACAATGGACGGGGAAACGGGCGGTACATTTGCAGTCAGCTCTAAAAGGAACCTGCCATGGTACGCTCCCGCCCGCCTGTGGGCAACAAACAGTAACAATTGCGGTAACAACAAGGCCGATCAGACCGGCTTGCGGGGGCGCTCCAGGGCGAGGATGCCGCAGTCGGCCAGGGATTGTAGCTGATCGGCGCCGAAGGCCCGCAGGACCGCGGGATCGGCGTCCAGTTCCGCGGCCAGTTGTCCGAGCAGGACGGCCCCGCTGCTGTCGTGGTTATCGCGCACCCACTCCAGCAGGTGGGCGGTTGCCGGATTGAGCTCGACGAAACGCACCCGCTCCTCCCGGTCCCGGTAGACCACCAGGAAAGTGGGTGTCGCCTGCTGCGGGCGCCAACCGGGCCCGATGCGGTGCACCGGCCAGGCATAGCTCAGCAGCCAGGCCAGAGGCGACAGGCGCGGACAGGCCACCAACGGCGAGATATCACCCGACGGGGGTGACGGCGGGCTGTCTTCGGCGATATCCAGGGCCAGTTCCACCCACTCGTAATGGGCCAGTTCGGCAGCAAAGGGTGGATCGCAGTCCCGCGGGTGGTGGTCCTCGTTCAGGAAGCGGATGAATTCCTGGCTGATTTCCAGGAAGTACGGTGTGCGGCAGCGATGCCCGGCGATAAAGGCGCGCACCAGTGCGTGCCAGTCGGCTTCGTTGTAGAGGCTGCGCAGCACCGGAAAGCCGCCACTGACAAAGCCCTCGATATTGTTGTAGACCAGTTCCCGGTAGACCCGCAGGCGCCGCGCCTCGCCCCCCGCCGGGGCGTCCTCGCCGCCGGGGGAGCGCAGGTAACGGGCCATGGCAAGCTGGGCCTCGCGCAGGCTGCTCATCCCCCGCTTCCCACCCGCGCCGGCCCGCTGGTGAGCACCGCGGCCTGGCGGCGCCCCACCTCCGCCACCTCTCCGAGCAACTGTGCCAGCGGGGGCAGGTTGAAATCACGCTCGAGCAGGGTGGGCACCGGCCCCAACCGCAGGTAGACCCTGGACAACAGTGTCCAGACCGGGTCGATGACGTCGGCCCCGTGGGTATCCACCTTGAGATCCGGGGCCTCATCGTAGTGGCCGGCGATATGCAGATAACGCAACCGGGACAGGGGCAGGCTGTCGATAAAATCCAGCGGGTCGTAGCGGTGGTTGATACTGTTGACGTAAACATTGTTCACATCCAGCAACAGCTCCGCCCCGGATTCGGCGAGCACCGCGTCGATGAACTGCGCCTCGCTCAGCTCATGGTGGGTCTGGGCGTAGTAGGAGGCGTTTTCCAGCACCAGCGGCTGGCCGAGCACGTCCTGCACCTGCCGCACCCGTTGCACCACATGGCACACCGCCTCCCCGGTGAAGGGGATCGGCAACAGGTCGTAGAGATGGCCTTCGGCGGCACAATAGCTCAGGTGCTCGCTGTACAGGCCCACCCCAAGCTCGTCCATCAGCGCGCGGATGCGCCGCACCAGATTCAGGTCCAGCGGGTCGGAACCACCAATGTCCAGCGACAGGCCGTGAAACACCAGCGGGTAACCCGCCGCCAGTTCGCGAAACTGGCGGCCGAGGCGACCGCCCACCCCCAGCCAGTTTTCGGGGGCAACCTCCAGAAAATCGACGCTCCCCGGGGGTTCAGACAGCAGCGGGCCCAACAGGGCCCGCCTCAGGCCGAGACCCGCGCCGCGGATCCCGGGCACCAGACGTGGCACTACTGGCCGCACTTGCCCTCGGCCGCCTTGCTGTCGTGATCGTTGCCGCCGGCCGCAGCCTTGCTACCACCGCACTTGCCTTCGGCCTGCTTGTCGCCACACTTGCCCTCGGCGGAGGACTTGTCGGCCTTGCTGTCACCGCATTTGCCTTCACCGCATTTACCCTCGCCACACTTGCCTTCGGCCTTGGCCTTGCTGTCACCACATTTGCCCTCTCCACACTTGCCTTCCTTGTGCTTGTCGTAACTGGCGAGGTCGTAGCCGCCGGCCAGTGGCTGGGCGGAGAAAGGATTGCCATCGGCAAAGGCCACCGGAGAAATCACGCTGGCCAGGAAGGCCGCGCCCAGTGCCGCGGAGAGGGGTTTTTTTTGATCTGCCATGCTCGGTTACCTGTAAATGGGTTGGGTGATCAGTGCGCAGGTTCCCGGCAGCGCGTGGCGGCCGATGCCTGTGTCGGGTTCAGACCAGGGATCATGGCTCTGGGTTCATCGCGCCCCCGGGAATGGGTAATTTTTTACAATCCGGGGCTTATCGGGGATGCTGTTGCAACCAGTCCCCGACCTCCTGCCACTGGCCCTGCAGGCGTTTTTCCGACACCGGCAGCCGGGTACCGAGCTGCTGGGCGAACAGCGAGACCCGGAATTCCTCCAGCATCCAGCGATACTGCCGGGCCGGCTGGCACAGCAGCAGCAGGCCCGGACGCTGCGCCAGCGCCTCCGCCAGGGGCTGGCCGAGGGCACCCAGTTGCGCCGTCTGGCGCTGGTCCTTGTCCAGCTGGCCGCTGATGCGCTCCACCCGCTGGGCCAGCGCCTTCATGTAGCGCGGATACTGGGCCAGCCAGTGACCGGGGGTATCACGCAAAAAGCCCGGTGCCAGCAGGGCCGCCAGCTGGACCTCGATATCCTCCCGGGATGCCTGCCACTGCCCACCGCCGAGGGTGGCGAGCCGCGCCCGCGCCGCCGCCAGCGGTGCCAGCGCGTTGCGCAGTTGCGTCTCCAGCTCGTTGGCCGCCTCCACCACCGGCGCGCCAGCGCGCGCCAGCAGGGCCTCGAAGGCCGCCGGCCCCCGGGGCAGTTCGCCGTCCAGCTCCAGCGCCTGGACGAAGGCGGCGTCCACCAGGTCGTCCACCAGGGGCTCGCGCTCCAGAGCGGTGCCCGCCAGCGCCAGCTGGTCGGCGTTGCTGCGCAACAGCTGCTTGCGCAGGAATTTCACCTGCCGTGCACTGTGCAGGCGCAGCAGGCGCAGCACCCCGCGGCGGTGGGCCAGTCCTGCCTGGCCCGGGTAATCCAGCAAGTCCACCGCGGCTTCTTCGCCGCGCTCCACCAGGGCCGGGTAGGCCACGATTTCCACTCCGGCCTGGCGAAAGCGCCATTCCTTCGGTAGCTCGCCAAAGTCCCAGCGGGTCACCTGCTCCCGCGCCGGCGACTGGTCGCCGGCACTGCTGAGGGTATCGCGGGTGTCATCGCGAAACTGTTGCACCAGCGCGTCCAGGTCACGCCCCTGGGCCAGCAGCTTGCCGCGCGCATCCACCACCCGCACATTCATGCGGTAGAAATCCTCCAGAGCCGTGGCATCCCAGTCGGCGGCGGACAGGCGCTGGCCGGAAAGTGCGGACAACGCCTCCGCCAGCACCTGCAACAGCGGGCGCTCCCCCACAGCGACCCGCACCAGGGCGCGATCAACGTAGTCCGGCACCGGTACCAGCTGCTTGCGCTGGCCCTTGGGCAGGGCCTTCACCAGGGCAATGCACTTGTCCCGCAGCAGGCCCGGTACCAGATAGTCGAAGAGGTAGCGCGGCACCCGGTTCAGCAGCCCCACCGGCACCGTGACCGACACCCCGTCGGCCTCGCCGCCGGGCTCGAACTGGTAGGACAGGCGCAGATCCAGGTCCCGCCAGGCCAGGCGATCGGGAAACTGCTCCCCCAGGGCCCCTGGGTCCCGGGCCAGCAGCAGCTCCCGTGGCGCCCGCAGCCCGTCGGCGGCAGCGGGGTTCTTCTTCAACCAGCTCTCCAGGTGGCGCAGGGTATAGACACCCTCCGGCAGGCGCTCCTGGTAGAAGCTGAACAGCACCTCCTCGTCGGCCACGATATCCCGGCGCCGGGTGCGTGACTCCAGCTCCTCCACTTCCTGCAACAGGGCCTGATTGTGTCGCAGGAAGGCCGGCGGCGGACGCAGGTTGCCGGCCACCAGGCCCTCGCGAATCAGCAGTTCGCGGGATTCCGCCGGGTTGATCGGCCCGTAGTGCACGCTGCGCTTGTCACTGAGCGTCAGGCCGTAGAGGCTGACCCGCTCGCAGGCCATGGCGCGGCCACTGCGGGCCTGCCA
>JBKDZQ010000615.1:0-3419 GCA_047971325.1 Parahaliea sp. | reverse complement strand
TCCCGCCTGGCCCACGTTGCACACCGAGGCTTTGTCGTTCTCCAGCAGGCGCTGGTAGTCGCCACTGCGGGTGTTGTGATCGTTGTGCAAGGGAATGCTCTCGACCGCCGCCCAGGTGAGGTTGGCGGCTTCGATCTCCTGTTTGCGCTGCTGCACTTCCTTGAGTGGCCAGGGCTCACCGGTCGGGATGTGGTGGAGTGAGCTGACGACGCCGCTGGCGCCGGCCTGGGCAATATGTCGTAAGGTAACCGGATCGCTGGGACCGAACCACCGCCATGTTTCCTGCATAATGTTATCTCTGTGCCGCTTGCGGAAAAACCGCACCGGCCTCCGCCTCCGGGTTGACATGGGAGGTGGCACCTGACACTCTTTATTGGTCTTGCCACCTTGCCAAAAACCAAGTTTGCCCGAGCCGGTCTGGAGTGACAAGGTCTTGACCGCAACAAAATAGTGCATAGGCCGAGACAATATGACCAGTCATAGCAACGTCCGACTGGGAGTCATTGGTCCGGGAATATCGCCCAGCAGCACATCCAGCATATCACTGGTGGTCAGGTGTCTGGATGTGAAATCAGCGCCCTGTGCAGTCGCCAGCCCCACCCCCTGGCGCTGCCGCCGCCGACACCTGCGGTGCTGGGGGTGTTCCTGTGGTCTAATGGGCGCCTACGTGGCGCTGCGGACTTCGGCCATCTGCAGTTTCCTGCTGCCCATCGCGTACCTGGGCTGGCTGGTCCTGAACAACCGCGAGGACTATCTGGGGGCAGACCGGCCGCGCGGTACCCGCGCCATCGTCTATAACGCCGTCAGGATGCACAGCACCATGACGGTACTGGCCAGCGTCTGCTACAGCACGGCGGTGGCGCTGGATCTTTTCTGAAGGGGATTTTGTGACTAACATCAAGGAGGGCGCCAGTTACGTGCCCACCATCAACTTTGCCCGGGTCGTCAACTTCAGCAACCCCGACCAGCCCGGTCTTGAGGACTTTGGCGAGATATCCATGACCGGCGACAACGGTGCCTCGTTCTACACCCGAGTGGACTGGCATGGCCCTGAGGGCCCGCGCACCTGGGGTGACGGCCGCACCTTCACCGTCGGCAGTGAGAGCACCATCGAGCTGCGCAAATATATCGACGTCGCCGCCAGGGCGCCCGCCTCGCGCCTGCTGCTGGTCAACGCCGAGGGCGAGTTCAGCGAGGACTGCCTCAACAACACCGCCTTTCCCTTCTTCGGGCGGCTGATACTGGACTGTCTCCACCGCAGCGAATACGCGATGAGCCAGGAATATGCCTTTCGCGCCGCGCAGCTGAGCATGGAAGCTCAGGCCATGGCCGAGGGCTAGGGGTGTGGTGATGCGGCTGGAGCGGGTTGGGTGTGGCAGGGTTTTGGTGGCGCTGCTTGCCACTGGTGGTGTGCTGGCTTCGGCCTTGGTACAGGCCCAGACACAGACACAGATGAGCGAGCGTGGCAGCCAGCCGATGGCGAAGGGCGAGCAGGTGGGGCTGGAAACCGTAGTGGTTACCGGTACCTACATGCCCCGGGCGGTCGACGAGCTGACCGCGACCACCACGGTGCTCGATACACAGCAGCTACGGCAGTTGAACAAGCGCCAGCTCGCGGATGTGTTGCGCAGTGTGCCGGGTTTGCTGGTGGAGGAGCAGGGTGGGGCGGGGGGCTTGAGCGCGGTCTCGGTCCGCGGTGGCGAGGCCAATTTCACCCAGGTGCTGCTGGATGGGGTGCCGCTCAACGACCCGACCAATTCCCGTGGCGGCAGCTACGATCTCAGTCAGATCAGCAGTGCCGCGATCGAGCGCATTGAGATAGTGCGCGGGCCGCAGTCGGCGGTATACGGTTCCGATGCCCTGGCGGGCGTGATCAATATCATCAGCCGCGACCCGGGCACCGTACCCGCCCCGCAACTGCGGGTGGAACTGGGCGATTCCGGTTATCGCGACTACCGCTTTGCCGCCGGTGCGGATCTGGCCGGACTGGGAGTGGCGCTGGACCTGGGTCAGCGCGACGGTGGCGACTGGGTCGCCGGCAGTGAGCGGAATCTGCACAACGCCGGTCTGCACCTGCGCTGGCGGGCCGGGGAGGCCCATAGTCTCAGCGCGCAACTGCGCTATCTGAAGGGCGAGCGCAGCAGCTATCCGGAGCAGAGCGGCGGCCCCCGCTACGCCGGCAGCGAGGCGCTGGATCGCGCCGATTATCGCGATACGAGCGCCGCCCTGTCCTGGGACGCGCAGCTTGGTGGGCGCTGGCACAGCCGCCTGAGCGGCAGCCGCTTCGAACACCGCGAGGATTACGCATCGCCGGGGATTGCCCCCTACCAGGCGGTGCCGCCAAGTACCGCGGAAACCGTCTTCGAACGCCGTCAGTTAAGCTGGGTCAACGCCCTGGACATGGGAGAACACGTTCAGCTCAACCTGGGTGCCGACTACCGCGATGAACGCGGCCGCAGCCGCGGTTACCTGGACTACGGTTTTCCCCTGCCGACCGATTTTCGCCTTTCGCGTCATACCGTCGGCACCTTTGCCGACCTGCACCTGCAGCTGGGGGAGCGGTGGTGGCTGCAGGCCAGCGCCCGGCGCGACCGGCCACAGGACTTCGACGGCGAGACCACCCTGCGCTTCGGCGCGCGCTACCAGTGGCTGCCCTCGCTGGCGCTGCTGGCGAACTGGGGCGAGGGCTTCAAGCTGCCCAGTTTTTTCGCCCTCGGTCACGCCCTGGTGGGCAACCCGGCGTTGCAGGCTGAAACCGCCCGCGGTTGGGATGCGGGACTGCAATGGCGACCGCTGTCCACCTTGGAGCTGCACCTGACGACGTTTTTCAACCGCTATCGCAACCTGGTCGATTTCGATCCGGAGGCTTTTACCAACGTCAACCGGCGCCAGGTCGAGAGCCGCGGGGCTGAGTGGCAGTTGAACTGGCAGGCGGACACAGATGTCACTCTGCGGGCCCACGCCACCTATACCGACATCGACGTGATTGGCGAGCGTGCCCGCCTGCTGGGGCGCCCCGCCTGGAAGGCCGGTGCCTGGCTCGACTGGCGTTTCACTCCGGGTTGGCACAGCGGCGTAGACAACGCCTGGAACGGCGCCGTGCCGGCTTCGTCCCTGCACAGCGGGGAGTTGCAGGTCACCGAGCTGGACGCCTATCACCGGGTGGACTGGCGATTGGGCTGGCAGGCCAGCCCCGTGCTGGGTCTGGAGCTGGCGGTGGACAACCTGTTCGGGGAAGACTACGACACCGCCTATGGTTTTCCTGCGCCGGGGCGCGTGCTGCGCCTGGCGGCGAATCTGGAATTTTGAATACCAACGAGGAAACCCCATGCTAGACAGTGTCGTCACAAGAATTTTAGCCATAACACCAGGCAACGAATCTGGATGGCGGCGAGAAATGATTGGGCATTCTTCGCATA
>JBKDZQ010000614.1:0-9011 GCA_047971325.1 Parahaliea sp. | reverse complement strand
CTTGGCCGCCTGGATGCCGGCCACGCGCGCGACCGCCAGCACATCGCCCTTTCGATGGGAACCGGATAGCAGCAGTGCCAAGGTGGCGGGCAGCATGCTCACCGTGGCCCGGGCCAGGGCCTCGCGCTGGGTTTCGTGCTTGTCGCCCACGTCCACCATGCGCGCCGCGCCGGTGTCGTCCAGATGGGTGAGTCGGGTCATTGCTACCTCCACTGCCTTGGGGAAGCCAAGTCTATCCAATCGCCGGGCAAAAGTTCAGACCCGCCAAGCCCGGAGGCAAAAAACTGTGCCGGCCCGCCCGCTTTCCGGACCACGGCCACAGCAGGATGTCAATTTAGGCCCGGATGTGGCACAGTGAATGCGCCCCTGCGGGCAGGCTTTCCGGCCCCTGGCTGGCATAACAACCTGCATAAACAAAGCCATAAGGAACACCCGCTTTGCCCTCCGACAGCGATTATTCGGCAGCCTACAAGCGTTTTGTGCTTGTCATGCTCACTCTGGTCTACACCTTCAATTTTATCGATCGCCAGATCCTGGTGGTGCTGCAGGAACCGATCAAGGCGGAAATGGGCCTCTCCGATGCCCAGCTCGGCCTGCTCAGCGGCTTTACCTTCGCCGTGATCTATATCACCGCCGGCATTCCCATCGCCTACTGGGCCGATCGCGGCAACCGGCGCAACATCGTGGCGCTGGCGCTGGCGGTGTGGAGTGGCATGACGGCACTGTCCGGCCTGGTGCAGAACTACGCCCAGTTGCTGCTGGCACGGGTCGGCGTCGGCCTGGGCGAAGCCGGTGGCAGTCCGCCCGCCCACGCCATGATCAGCGACTACTTCCCGCCAGCCCAGCGCGGCCGGGCACTGGCGTTCTACTCCAGCGGCATCTATGTCGGCATTTTGCTGGGCTTCATGTTCGGCGGTGTCATCGCCGAGCGCTTTGGCTGGCGTATCGCCTTTATGGTGGTGGGCCTTCCCGGGGTACTGTTTTCCATCCTGCTGCTGCTGACCGTGCGCGAACCCCTGCGCGGCCGCTGGGGGGAAAGCGCATCCGATACCGACAAACCCAGCCTGGCAGAAACCATCTCCCTGCTGCGCCAGCGCCCCACCTTCTGGTACATCGCCTTCGGCGGTTCGCTGATGGCCTATGTCTCCTACGGCAACGGCAACTTTTTCCCCTCCTTCCTCATCCGCAACCACGGTATGAGCCTGGCGGAGGTCGGCATGGTGCTGGCGCTGGTCACCGGGCTTTCAGGCATTGTCGGCACCTATCTGGGGGGCTATCTGGCCGACCGTTTCGGCCAGCGGGACGTGCGCTGGTACCTGTGGGTGCCGCTGCTGGGAGCGGCGCTGGCCTTTGTGCCCTACCTGTATGTGCTCACTGCACGCAACATCACCGCCCTGGTCATCGTACTGCTGTTCACCCAGGTACTGCTGACCCTCTACCTGGGGCCTTCCATCGCCATCTGCCACCGGCTGGTGAAACCGCGCATGCGGGCGCTGGCCTCCGCCATCTTTTACTTCGTGCTGAACATGATTGGCCTGGGACTCGGCCCCTTCATGACCGGGCTGGTATCGGACCTGCTGGCGCCGCAATACGGCATTGAAAGCCTGCGCTATTCGATGCTGATCACCGCCCAGGCGGGCCTGTTGGCCGTACTGATGTACTGGCTGGCGGTGAAGAACCTGCGCCGGGACCTGGCCAGGGGCGAAGCGACTGGATAGAGCCTGGAGTCGGCCCGTAATTGCTAGATAGATGGCGGTGAGGGAGGGATTTGAACCCTCGAACGGTTTCCCGTTACACACTTTCCAGGCGTGCGCCTTCGACCACTCGGCCACCTCACCAGAGGTCGCGCATCATACCATATGCGCCACCACTGTCCAGCCTGAGCCTTGTCCAAGGGAACATGAGCCTGAAGGAGCGGCCTTGTCACCAGTGATATCCTGGCCCACTGCGACACCCACACCATCAAGGCAGCGCTCCTGCGACAGGACGGTGTATCGATGGCATCATTGGATTGGAAATGCCTTCCTGCACCTGAAGGGCTGGAGGGGGATGACGACACGCTATGCGAAGAATGCCCAGTCATGTCTCGCCGCTATCCAGGTTCACTGCCCGGTGTTGTGGCTAAAATTCCTGTGACGACGCGATCTGGGCCAGCAACTCCCGCAGCGCGGTGACCAGCGCCGCACAATCTTCCCGGCTGCCAATGCTGATGCGCAGGAAGCGGTCGATGCGCGGTTTGTCGAAGTAGCGCACCACGATGCCCTGCTCCCGCAACGCCCGGAACAGGCCGCCAGCGTCGTGGTCGGGGTGACCCGCCAGCAGGAAATTGGCCGCCGAGGGCAGCACCTCGAAGCCCAGCGCGGCCAGTTCCGCGGCCAGCCACTCACGGTTGTCCACCACCGTCTGGCAACTGCCGGCAAACCATGCCTCGTCCTCCAGGGACGCCTGCGCGGCGCGCTGGGAGAGCACATTCAGGGGATAGGAGTTGAAGCTGTTCTTGACCCGGGAGAGCCCCTCGATCAAGTGCTCCTGGCCCAGCGCATAGCCCACCCGGAGGCCCGCCAGGGCGCGCGACTTGGACAGGGTGTGCACCACCAGCAGATTGTCGAACTCCGGCACCAGCACCGCCGCGGACTCACCGCCAAAGTCGATATAGGCTTCGTCCACCACTACCACGCTGTCGGGATGATTCACCAGCAGCCGGCGGATATCCGCCAGCGGCAGCACAATACCCGTCGGCGCGTTCGGGTTGGGCAGAATGATGCCGCCGTTGGGTACACTGTAGTGCGCCACCTCGATGCGATAGTCGGCATTGAGCGGAACGCACTGGCAGGCAATGCCGTAGAGCCCCGCCCACACCGGGTAGAAACTGTAGGTAATATCGGGAAACAGCAGCGGCCGCGGGTGCTTCAACAGGGCCAGAAAGGCATGGGCCAGCACCTCGTCGGAGCCATTGCCAACAAAGACCTGTGATGCCGCAAGGCCAAAGCGGGCGGCGATGGCCTCCCGCAGGGCCACCGACTCCGGGTCCGGGTAGCGCCGCAACTGGTCGCCCCCGGTGGCGGCAATCGCCGCCATCACCCGCGGCGAGGGCGGCAGGGGGCACTCGTTGGTGTTGAGTTTGACCAGGCGCTGGTGGCGCGGCTGTTCGCCCGGCACATAGGGTGTGAGGCGCTGCGTCACCTCACTCCAGAATCGGCTCATGAACCCTCCCCGCGGGCCAGTGAATCAGGAACGGCACCCACGCCGCGATGGCCAGCGCAACTGCTGCCATCCGACCGGATGAAAGCACGGTATTGTACCGGTGGCCGGTGGCCGCGCAACTCTATCCGCCTTTCTTCATCCCGGCTTTAAAGGCCCTCACAACCAATAGCAGTGACTCCAGGCCCTCTGCCCGCCAGGTTCACTTCGCTTCAATAGGAAAAGTTCGCGTCCAGAATCACCCGGTCATACTGCCGCTCGCTACCAAACAGGTTCTCACCGACCTTGTTGTTGATGTACCAGGTAAAACCCAATGAAATATTGTCGGTCAACGCAAAATCCCCGGCCAGCTTGTGGCCCTTGCCATCGGCGCCACCGCCGGCAAAGTCGGAATCGCTGAGCAGGCCGAAGACCGCGTCTGCCTCCAGGTCCTGGTATTCGTAGCCGAGCCACCAGGTACCAGGAGCCCTGGCCGAACCATAGCGGATACCCGCCAGCCAGCCAGTGTCGAATTCATCGACGGCCTGGTTCTGGACCACATCGAGGTAGAACTGCAGCGGCCGCTTCGCCCAGGTCGTCGCCACGTGGGCAAAGCCCTCCCATTCCTCGTAGTCGTAAAGATAGGCACAGTCCTGCTGCGCTGTGGCGTTCGCGCAACGATAGGAGTTGCCGTAAAACTCGTCGCCATCGCTGAAAAATACGCTGCGGCCCGCGACCGGCAGCTCGAAGTAGCCGGTACCCAGGGTCAGTTCCGCTCCGCCCAGCGCCAGGCGAACACCACCCTGCAGCCCCCAGGCGAACACTTTCCCCCCCTGCCGGTTGTCGCTTTCGAGCCAGTTGCCAGCGGCGGTGGCAAACAGATGCCGGCCCTCCCAGCGCCCGCCAATGCCTTCGGGGGTGTAATCTCCATCCCACAACAGGCTCGAGGACTGCGGCCGGTAGAAGGGATTGATCATCTTGCCCGCGTGCAGGGACAAACCCTCCAGGGGCTGCCAGCCGACATAGGCCAGGTTGAGACGCACCTCCTTGGGGCTGCCGACCTCGCCCAGGGTCTGGTTGGTGGACACCGGGTCGTTGCCTCCGGTGGCCAGGCCCGCGCCCACCGTCACCTCCGGGGACAGACGCGCCTTCACATTGAGGCGCACCCGGATACGGTCGCGCTCGCGAACACCGGCGTCATCAACGTGGATTTCCTCGTAGCGATAGCGAAAATCACCGTCAATGCTGACCCGTTCGCTCCAGTGGACAGCACCGCCGCTCCCGTCATCGGCCGAAATGCCGGCGGTCTTCCCGGGGCGGTTCGCCACAAGCCCCAGCCGCTCCACCGGCACACTGTCGGCCGATGAGGCAACCCGTTCGCGCAGCCGGGCATTGTCGGCTTCCAGGGTGGCCACCCGCCCCGTCAGCGCCCGCAGCTCGGCTCTCAGCGTCTCGAGGTCGGCCTCGCCAATCGCGCCCCATGCCGGGGGTCCGCAGAACACCAGCAGCGCGGCAACCGCAAACAACACTCTCGTCGTTTTCATGACAGTTCCCCGATACATCATTCACATCACCTGGCACAGCGTGGGCATGTTGTTTTTTATGACAAAAAAATGACCGCCTATAGTAGCGGGTAATGTCTGCGACTCAAAAAAAACCCCTCAGCACACTTTTGCACTGACGGGCTATATCAGGCCCGGCCGGGGCCCGCGGTATCGGCTAGGGCTCGAACACTTCCATATGGGCGGCCAGCTGCTCTGGCTTGATATGGCGGACATCCAGGCCGCGCACCAGGTAGACCACATGCTCGCAGATATTGCTGGCGTGGTCCCCGACCCGCTCCAGACTGCGCAGGGCCCACATCTCGTTGATGACCGGCCCGATAGTTCCAGGATCTTCCATCATGAAGGTCAGCAGGCTACGCATGGCAGTCGCGTACTCGCTGTCCACCGAGCGATCCGACACAATGGTTTCCACCGCCATGCCCACATCGAGGCGGGCGAAGGCATCCAGCGCCTTGCGCAGCATGACGCCCACGTGACCGCCAATGTGCCGGATTTCGACGAAATTCGATGGTGACGCCCCCTCCTCCGACAGCCGCACCGCCTGCCGGGCAATCTTGGTGGCTTCATCCCCGATCCGCTCCAGATCGGTGGTCACCTTGGCGATGGCAAATACCAGCCGCAGGTCCGAGGCAGCCGGCTGGCGGCGGGCGAGAATGCGCGAGCACTCCTCGTCGATACTGATTTCCAGGCGGTTGACCAGCTGGTCGCCCTTGATGGTTTCCTCGGCCAGGCCGCTGTCGCGGCCGAGCAGGGCCTCCACGGCCTTGCCCACCTGCTGTTCCACCAGGCCACCCATCTCCAGCAAGTGATTTTTCACTGCTTCGAGCTCCGCATTGAACTGGGCGGAAATGTGTTGTTTATGACTATTTTGTTGCAACATCAATGTTCTCCGGGCGTGGGATCAGCCCTTATCCATAGCGACCGGTAATATAGTCTTCAGTCTGTTTTTGTGCGGGATTGGTGAACAGCCTGTCGGTTCGGTCAAATTCCACCAGCGCGCCCATGTACATGAACGCCGTCATATCCGAGACCCGCGCAGCCTGTTGCATATTATGGGTCACGATGACGATTGTGTAGCGGGATTTGAGTTCGTACACCAATTCTTCAATTTTCAGGGTGGAAATCGGATCGAGTGCAGAGGCCGGCTCGTCCAGCAGCAGCACCTCCGGTTCAACGGCGATAGTGCGAGCGATCACCAGGCGCTGCTGCTGACCACCAGACAGGCCCAGGGCACTTTCGAACAGGCGGTCCTTCACCTCGTCCCACAGGGCCGCGGCGCGCAGCGCCTTCTCCACCACCTCGTCCAGAATGCGCTTGCGGTTGATGCCCTGAAGACGCAGGCCATAGGCGACATTTTCGTAGATCGACTTGGGAAAGGGGTTTGGCTTCTGGAACACCATGCCCACCCGGCGCCGCAGATTGGCGACATCGGTGCGGGAAGCGTAGATATTGTCCCCCTCCAGCAGTATCTCTCCCTCGACCCGGCAACCGTCGACCAGGTCATTCATGCGGTTGATGCAGCGCAGCAGGCTGGATTTGCCACAACCGCTGGGACCAATAAAGGCCGTGACGCACTGGCGCGGAATGTCCATGCCGATGTTCTGCAACGCCTGCACCTTGTCGCCGTAGAACAGGTTGAGATTCCTGACCACCAGGCTGGCGTGAGGAACGTCGCGCTGCGGAGCCAGGGGGCTCCGGACCAGAGGCGAAATGCCGATGCCGCGCTTGTCCATGATGGCCTCAGTTCTCCAGTAACTTGTAGCGTTCGCGCAGGCGCTTGCGCAGGCTGACCGCGGTCAGATTCAGCAGGGCAATCAGCACCACCAGCAGCAGCGCCGTGGCATAGACCAGCGGGCGGGCGGCCTCCACGTTGGGGCTTTGGAACCCGACGTCATAAATGTGGAAGCCCAGGTGCATGAATTTCCGCTCCAGGTGCAGGTAGGGGTAATCGCCATCCAGCGGTAGCGAGGGCGCCAGCTTGACCACGCCGACCAGCATCAGCGGCGCCACCTCCCCCGCCGCCCGGGCAACCGCCAGAATCAGGCCGGTCATCATCGCCGGGCTGGCCATCGGCAATACCACCCGCCACAGGGTTTCGCCGCGGGTGGCGCCCAGCGCCAGGCTGCCTTCGCGGATGGACCTCGGAATGCGCGCCAGGCCCTCTTCGGTGGCAACGATCACCACCGGCAGCGTCAGCAAAGCCAGGGTGAGAGAGGCCCACATCAGGCCCGGGGTCCCCAGGGTCGGACTGGGCAGCGCCTCCGGAAACAGCAAAGTATCCAGCTTGCCGCCAACAAAGTACACGAAGAACCCCAGCCCGAACACGCCATAGACAATGGAGGGCACCCCGGCCAGGTTGTTTACCGCCACCCGGATGGTGCGCACGACAAAGCCCTGCCGGGCGTATTCGTGCAGATAGACCGCCGCCACCACGCCGAAAGGAGTCACCATGACGGACATCAGCAGCACCATCATCACCGTGCCATAGATCGCCGGGAACACACCGCCCTCGGTGTTGGCCTCCCGTGGCTCATCGCTGAGGAACTCCCACAGCCTGGCACCGTACAACTGCCACTTCTGCCACAGGTTCATGGCGTTGGGGCAATAGACCCTGACCACCCCTGACACCGGCTGCTCCACCTCCCGCCCATCCCCCAGGCGCAGGCGGTAGGTAACATCGCCAATACCCCGGTACAGCTCCCGCAAGCGCGTTTGCAGGCCGAGGTAGCGGGCCTCCAGGGCAGCGCGAGCGGCGGCCAGGTCAGCCCGGGCGACGGCGTCGAGTACGCCGTCCAGTTCCAGCGCCCGCTCGTGCAGGCGCAGGTGTTCCAGATCACGATTGACGGCGCCAATGTCCCCGCGCTCGATATCGCGAATCTGCTCACGCAGTGCGAGGGATTCAACAAGCTGGTCCTGCAGCACCCGCCAGAGGACGCCACTCCCGTCCTCCGTCACCGCCAGTGGCTTGCCATCGCGGTATACCCCCTGCAACTCACCGTAGGCATTGCCCCGCTCCAGACGCTCCACCACCATCACCGACGGCGGATAGGAAGGCACACCCAGCTGTTCATCCAGCACCCAGACAAAATCGTTGTCGAAAACATCCCGGTTGCCCTGCTTGATCAGCGAGCGACGGTAAAGGGGCCCCGCTCCGCGCAACTCGACGCCAGCCTCGCGCAACTGCTGCCCCGCTACCTCGACGCGCCCGACCACCTCCCCCAACAGGTGCTGCTGTT
Organism: Parahaliea sp.; assembly: GCA_047971325.1. Classification (GTDB taxonomy): domain Bacteria; phylum Pseudomonadota; class Gammaproteobacteria; order Pseudomonadales; family Halieaceae; genus Parahaliea. The sequence continues at coordinate 1,030 of JBKDZQ010000614.1, read as the reverse complement.
GGCCCTGGTAAGTGGCGGTCACCGCCACCACCTGGCGCGGCCAGAAGTGGCTGAAGCCCCTCACCGCCAGCAGCAACAGCAGGCCCAGTACCGCAATCACGCTGATGCTGACCGCGGCGGCATTGAGCCAGACCATCGGCTGGCCGCTGCGCAACCAGTCCAGCGGGCTGCGACGGCCCTGTGCATGTATGTCCGTGCGCGACATCTACAGGGATCCGTAGCGGGTGCGCAGGCGCTGGCGCACCAGTTCCGCGATGGTGTTGAAGAAAAAAGTGAACAGGAACAGTACCAGCGCCGCCATGAACAGCACCCGGTAGTGAGTGCTGTCCACCGCCGCTTCCGGCATTTCCACCGCGATATTGGCGGACAAGGTGCGCATGCCCTCGAAGATATTGGCATCCATGATCGGTGTGTTGCCGGTGGCCATCAGCACAATCATGGTTTCGCCCACGGCCCGCCCCATACCGATCATCAGCGCGGAAAAAATGCCCGGGCTGGCGGTCGGCAGCACCACACCCACCAGCGACTGCCAGGGCGTGGCGCCCAGAGCAAGGCTGCCGTCGCTGAGATGGCGCGGCACCGAGAAAATCGCGTCCTCGGCGATGGAGAAGATCGTCGGGATCACCGCCATGCCCATGGCGACACCCACCACCAGGGAATTGCGCTGGTCGAAGGCGAGGCCCAGTTCACGGGACAGCCAGTCCTGCACATCGCCGCCAAAGAGCAGCTGCTCCAGGCCATCGTTCGCGGCAAAGCACAACCAGGCAATCAGGATCACCACCGGCACCAGCACAAGCGCGTCCCAGCCCTCGGGAACCCGGGCGCGCAGCCTGAGCGGCAGGAGCGAAAACAGGTAGGCAAAAATGAGTACACCCAGCGGGATGGCCAGCAGCAGCGCCAGCACGGCGCTCAGCCGGCTCTCCACAATGGGCGCCAGCCAGAGCCCCGCCAGGAAGCCAAGGATCACCGTCGGCAATGCCTCCATCATCTCGATCAGCGGCTTGACCTTGCGGCGCAGGGCCGGCGCCAT
>JBKDZQ010000613.1:0-4166 GCA_047971325.1 Parahaliea sp. | reverse complement strand
TTAAAAGGTCGAGGGACTCCTCGCCGGGCAATTGCTTCAGCAGTTCACCACACAGCACGACAGACTCGAGGTAGGGTTCGATGACCAGATTACGCCCCAGTTCTTCCATCACCACCAGGGTATTCAACGCATCACAGGCCAGCCCCCCCGCAGCTTCCGGCAGGGGCATCGCCAGGATGCCAAGTTCCCGGGCAAAGGCAATCCAGATCGCCCGGTCCCAGCCGACTTCGCTGTTGCTTGTCGCCCGGCGGTGGTGAAACGAGTAGCGGTCTGACAGAAAACGGTGGAGGCTGCTTTTCAGCAGCTGCTGTTCTTCACTAAACGAAAAATCCATAGGGCGCTTCCTTACCGGTTTCTGAGAATAATATCGGCGGCGCGCCAAGCCATTGCCTGAGTCGGTCCATTGGTATTGCCAGAGGGAATCTTTGGTATGATGGAGGTATCCATGATGCGCAGGTTCTGTACTCCGCGCACACGCAGTTCGGGATCGACCACCGACTGGGGGTCGCTGCCCATCCGGCAAGTGCCCACCGCATGGTAGCCACAGCTCGCGTACAGGTCGTAAGCCGCAATAATCGCCTCGTCGGACACAGTCTCTGGCCCGGGATAGGTTTCCTCCACGATCAGGGATTGCAAGGCCGGCTGAGCGGCATAGTGCCGGACCAGCTGCATGCATTTGATCATGGTCTCACAATCGTAGTCAGTAGAACGGTAATTCGGAATCAGTTCCGGAAGACTATCGGGATCGGTATCGCGGATATTCACCTGCCCCCGGGAGGTAGGGCGAAGTATGTTGGCACACACCACCATGCCGGGATGGGATTCCAGTTTTTTTCGTCCCGAGGAAAAGTCGAAGCTGTAGGGCGCGATGATAAACTGGACATCGGGGCGATTGAGGTCCGGCGAGCTTTTCATGCGCGCGGCAATTTCAAAGGCGCCTGAAGCCATGGGGCCACTCTTGTTGTACAGGTAGCGAAAGACATTGCGCAGCAGGCGCCAGCCACTGTACTCGCGATTGTCTGATTCTTTTGAGACGATTTTCCATTGCGCCATGATGTTGCGGTGTTCCTGCAGATTCTGACCGACCTCGGGAGCGTGGTGTACAAGGGGAATACCCAGTCGTTCCAGCAGGGCGGCATCACCAACGCCCGAACGCTGCAGAATGCCAGGTGATGCCAGGGCTCCCCCCGCGAGCAATACTTCGCGCGTTGCTGTCACCGGTACTTCCTGTCCGATTTTTTTGTCGTACAGGGCCACGCCTTTTGTCACTGCTCCTTCAAACAGAATCCGGGAGACCGGTCTCCCGGTGAGAATGGTGAGATTCGGCCGCCCCAGAACGGGTTGAAGAAATGCCAGATAAGCCGACTGCCGCTCACCTTTCCAGATAGTACGCGAGGCGTAAGCAATACACTCCTCATTGTCTGGCTCATTGAAGTCCTCGCGCACTGTCCACCCACACTGGCGCCCCGCCTCAACCATCGCATCCATCAAGGCATTGCGCCGGTCCGTCTGTGATATCCGCTGCGGACCGCTGTCGCCACGGGTGGCGGCTGGACCCAACTCGTGATTTTCCAGCGCCTTGTAGGCGGCTCCGATGTGCTCCCAGCTCCAGTCATCGCTCGACAATGCGGCAATCTCGTTGAAGTCATCGGGCTGACCACGAACCCACATCATGCCGTTGACCGCCGTTGAGCCCCCCAGCAATTTACCGCGAGCCCATATCTCTTCACGAGAGAAATTGTTGCCCGCTTCCGGGTTGGCAAGATAGCTGTAGATTCTGGCGGGATCGGTCATCACCTTGGCCAGGCCCTTCGGCATTCGCACGAAAAGGCTATCGGACTTGCCACCGGCCTCAACAAGTGCCACGCGAATGTTCGAGTCCTCACTCAGGCGGTGTGCCAGTACGCACCCCGCCGCTCCCGCACCCACAATGATATAGTCGAAGGCATTCACCGCTTTGGAGTCCTTTAAGTCACTATAGAAATCAGTCTACCGGGATTCTGGGCAGTGGACATGGCGCCGGGCTATTAAAAGTCCGCCCTTGCGAATATCGCACTGCTGACGGTCGGTGCGCCGGGCCCACCTGCCAGCAGGCAGGTCCTGGCGTCCGGCACCGGGTTGGCAGACTCACCGCGCAGCAGACGCACCGCCTCAACTGCAGTGCCTATACCGTGGATAAAACCCTGTGCAAAATTGCCACCGGAGGTATTGACGGGCAGCCGGCCACTGGGGGCAATCAGGTTGTCGAAACGGACGACCTCAGCCACGTTTTCATAACTGCAGAAACCGTGATCGATCAGGGAGGCAACCCCCTGGGCACTGAAATTTTCGTATAACTGTACCGCATCAATATCCGCGGGACTCAGGCCCGTGTCTTCCCACAAGCGTCGGGCAATCGGTTTGAAGCCAGCGGAGGCGTAATCGAGATCGTTTTCCAGCAGGTCACCCCAGCCTTTCTCAGCTCCGTTGGCCACCGCCAGCAGTTTCACAGGCGGCTTTCTCAGATCCCTGGCACGCTCGGTTGCCACCAAGAGCAGGGCACCGGCTCCATCGTTTTCGCGGGAACAATCGAACAGACGGAAGGGCTCCGCAATCCAGCGCGAACTGCGCATATTCTCGACGTCAAAACCCTGCTGGTAGGCAACCGCCTCCGGATTTCGCGCTCCGTGATAGTACGAGGCCCTGACCAGCTCCTCAGTCACGGACTTTGGCACACCGTGATGCTCGAACATGCGCTGGGCGCGAAGGGCACACACCTGTGCCGGACTGATGACACCGGGACCGACAATATGCTTGTTCAGGTGGTGTTCCATGACCGCAGCCGACATGCGCCCGCTGGCGTCCTGAACCAGCGCGCGAAATACGATAACCGCATTGGCCTGGCCACTCACTATCGCAGCAGCGGCTACCCCGAAAGCACCGGCAATACCACCGCCACCACCACCCCACATCTGGGTGTTCCAGCACAGGTTGCGAATGCCGAGTTCAGGCATCAGGCGGACTGGCTCGTTGTTCCGGTCGTCACCATAGGAGACAAATCCATCAATATCACGAGGGTCAAAACCGGCGTCTGCGCAGGCATCTTCAATCGCCCGCACCAGCACACCCTGTTCCTTCATTGGAGCGCAGCCACGCTTGTACTGTCGCAGACCGAGACCTGCCACCGAAACGGCTCCCTGGTATTTTTTTTTCATTGTCGGGCTCTCTCAGGTAGAGGCTTTATTTCGCCACTCGATCACAGGTACTGTTTCGCCCTGAAACATCGCCTGGCCAATGCTTCCCTCGACGTTTTGGCCGATACTGACCTTGTCGGCATCGCTCGCCTCCATGATGCCCAGCAGGCGGACACTGCCCGGCCCGTCGACTTCCACCAGAACGCTAGCAAATGGCGGGACCAAGCGGGCTGGTGCACCGAAGTCGTGCCAGGTGCGTGTCCAGCTGTAGACCGTGCCGTAGAGCGGGCGTGGTTTCCACTTCTGCTCCCAGGAGCCGCATTCACCACAGCGGAACACGGGGGGCCAATTCCATTTCTTGCAACCAGAACAGCTTTGCAGGGAGAGCTCCCCTCGTCCCAGCGCCTCCCAATAGGGATCATCCGCACCTAGCCCTCTCATTATTGTCTACTCCATTGCCGCTGGTGTTTGAGGATGCCGGTGGACAGTTCTAGCTAACACGCATAGCTGTCGGCGACTACCCTCGGCCTTCAATCAAGATAGCTATCGAGAATCTCGTAGTACATCGGGATCGTACTTTCAAGCCCGGAATACACCACATCCTTCAGGGCGCCACTGGCAAGACCGGCGTAGCATTCTGCCGCTGCCTTGAAGTCTTCATTGCCAAAAACATTCAGCACCATCTCGTAGGACTTGGTGTAAAGCTCCCGGCCCTTGTCTTTGTCCGCCGGATTAAGGGTGAGCATAAAATAATCGACGGTGGTTTTCCCCGGCGCATTGGGCATGAGAATCATGACACTGATGTACCAGGGACTGGTGATGATGACCCCATTGGGGAAAATCTGATAGGCATGGGTGATGGTCTTGTGCACATTTGTCGCAGAGTCATCCAGGTCGCCAGGAGTGAATTCTATCTTGCCCGAGGTCTGGCGCAGGTTATTGCCCAGGCGCTCGGTAACGGTGGGTACATCGGCAAACAGCGGGCCTACCGAT
>JBKDZQ010000612.1:0-2461 GCA_047971325.1 Parahaliea sp. | reverse complement strand
ATAGGCATAGCGAATACCTTGTAGGCGAATCTCTTGTTTTAGTGGCAATATTGTGGAACTGCCTTCCCTGCCTTCGATAAGGAGTTGAAAGTCACTATGGATGGCGTTCAAGGCAGCCGTAGAGAATTTCAACTTGGCAAGACCCCGGTACATCACTTGGGCCGCAGGCAACATGCGATAGGCTGCAAAGCCGTACAGGCCCAGTGCGGGCAATACCTGACCGATGTCGTTGGAGCGCAGCAGAAGCAGCAGGGCAATAAGGATGAGCCCGCTGTAACCGACTGATTCCACAATATAAAGCGGGGACTGATTGAGCGTTTCGCTAGTGGCGGAGTGCCTGGATAACAGCCGTGACGCCTCGTTGAATTTACGCTGATAGGCGGCGGCTGAATGTGTCACCTTGACATCTTTTATGCCGCCAAACACTTCATTGCAGGCTTTGTAGCGCAACCCGTTTGCATCCCGACGCTCACCCCCAATCACCTCCAGGCGCTTTCTCACCAGGCCGTATATAATGCCGTAAAGCAGCCCCAGCACCCCCACGATGCATATCGCCATCAGCGGGTCATACAGAAACACCACCAATGTCATAGCCACCACGACTACGCCCTGCGCCACCAGTTGCGATAGAGGCTGCACCAGGTCGAATAGCAGCTGGTCTACTTCCGACAACACATTTTTGGACAGGATGGCGGGGTTCCGGTCGAGGAAGAACTCATAGGGCTGGTGCAGATAGAGCGACAGCAGCCGCGCACTGAGCGAGTGGCGCAGCAGGTGAACGAAGCGATTCACCAGGTGGAGGGTGACGGTCTTGAAGACGGAAGAAGCAATGACCAGCACGATGGACAAGAGGCCCAGGGCAATGGTGAAGTCGCGGCTGCCGGCAAAACCCAGCGTGTTGTAGGCCGCCATCAATGCGGGGTTTTCCCGAATGATATCCGGGCGCCCCAGCACTGACAGAAAGGGTGTAATTGAAATGACACCCACCGTCTCGGCGACTGCCATGAGCACCACCATCACCAGCATACCGAGTACCTTGCGACGCTCGGCAGGCAGCAATATATACCACAGCTTCTTCAAAGACGCTTTCATGTCATCAAAGCGCTTATCGCCCCAAAGGCTCCATTATTCACCTTCCTTGTTGATATAATTGCGCGACACTCGCCCCGAATCCGACGCCATGGCTGCCAAACCAAAACCTTCCAGCTTCAACGAAACCATCGCCCAGCTCGAAGCGCTGGTAACCACACTGGAAGACTCGAACACTTCGCTGGAAGATTCTCTCGCCGGCTATGAGCGCGGCGTCCAGTTGCTGCGCAAGGCCCAAAAGGAACTCAATGATGCCGAGCAAAAAGTTCAGTTGCTAACAGAAGAATTCTCAAACAACAGCCCCGATTCCTCTTCCGAGCCAACCTAGTGGTTCTGGAACTTGCATCCTATATTCGGTGCCAGCGCGCCGAACTTGAAAATGCCCTGACGGCGCTGCTACAGAAAGATACTATCCCGATTTCGCTGCGGGACTGCGCTCACTACGCGCTTACCAACGGCGGCAAACGCCTTCGCCCTATCCTGGTTGCGGCGTCCGGTCGCGCAATCGGCAACGTCCCGCTGTCCGTCGCCCCCGCACTCTCCCTCGAACTCATCCACACCTACTCCCTCATCCACGACGACCTCCCCGCCATGGATGATGACGACCTGCGCCGGGGCGTCCCCACCTTGCACAAGGCCTTCGACGAGGCCACTGCCATCCTGGTGGGCGACGGCCTGCAGACGCTGGCCTGCGAGCTGATCGCCGACGCGCCGGACCTTGCCGCTGAACAGAAGGTCCGCATGATCAGAATTCTGGCCCGGGCCTCCGGCTTCAACGGCATGGTTGGAGGTCAGTATGTCGACATCCAATCCACGGGTAAAGCACTAACCCGGGAAGAACTCGGATCGATGCACGCCCTGAAGACCGGGGCGCTGATCCGCGCCTCGGTGGCCCTGGGCGGCATTGCCGCCGGTGCCAGCGAGGCCCAGCTAGAGGCCCTGGATATCTATGCCCAGCGCATTGGCCTGGCCTTTCAGGTGGCGGACGACATTCTGGATGTGGTAGGCGACACCGCCACCCTCGGCAAGACCCAGGGCAAGGATGCCGAGGCCGACAAGGCCACCTACGTCAAACTGCTTGGCCTGGAGGGCGCCAGGGCGGAGGCCCGGCGTCTGCTGGCACAAGCGCTGGCGGCACTGGAGGGCTTCGACCGTTCGGCGGACCTGCTGCGGGAGCTGGCGCGCTATATCGTGGAGCGGGATCATTAGCCCGCCGTCAACCCTCAAACAAATGCCCCAGCTTGACACCCTTGGTTTGCAGGTACTTCTCGTTGTGCGGATTGCAGTTGGTGTGCAGGGCGATTCTCTCCACCACATCGACCCCCGCCGCCTCCAGCGCGGCGACCTTGCGCGGGTTGTTGGTCATCAGCCG
>JBKDZQ010000611.1:0-4229 GCA_047971325.1 Parahaliea sp. | reverse complement strand
TTACTCCGACCTGCAGCTGTTCACCTTCGTCAACACCGGCGGCCTGCCCACCCAGGTGCTGACCAACGCCTCCGTCGCCGAGGTCTACGGCATGGAAGCGGAAATGGACTGGCAGGCCACTGAGCAAATGGGGATTCGCCTGGGCGTCGGCCTGCTGGAGAGTGAACTGCAAGACTACCAGTCGGTAACCGGCGACGACTTCTCCGGCAACGAGCTGCCGCAGTCACCGGGCTACAGCGTGGCGGGGCTGGTCTACTACGACATCCCCCTGAACAGCGGCGCGGTGATCACGCTGCAGACGGACTTCAGCTACCAGGACGACGTGTTCTTCCTCAATGACAACAATCCCCTGCTGTCCCAGGAGGCCTACGGGCTGGTGAATGCGCGGGTGTCTTTCCGCACCGCCAGCGAGAACTTTGAGCTGGCCCTATGGGGCAAGAACCTGGCCGGTGAAGATTACCTGTCCGCCGCCTTCGATCTCTCCGATTTCGGCCTGTACCAGTTGATGCGCGGCGCCGACACCACCTACGGCGCGGAAGTGACCTACCGCTTCTAGAAACCGCCAGCAGCGGCCGGCAAACCCGGAGGTACCACCCGCTGTGCTCACCCGCAAGATACCGGAGTACCCATGAGTGATTTCTATACCCTGGATGACGCCGCCAAGACGCGCTGTTTCCAGGCCCTTGCCACCGCGGCCCTTCCCCTGTGGGGTTTCGAGGGCGCCAGCCTGTCACTGATCAAACAGCGTGAAAACGCGGTGTTCAAACTGGAGTTGGCGAACGGTGAACTTGCCGCCATGCGCGTCCACCGGGCCGGCTACCACAGCGACGACGAACTGCGCTCGGAACTGCAGTGGATGGCGGCGCTCAATGACTACGGCGTGCATACGCCGGAGATCATCCCGGCCAAAGACGGCGCATTGTTCCGCACGGTAAGCGCGGCGGAAGTGCACGAAGCCCGGCAGGTCGACATTCTGCGCTGGGTGGACGGGGACACCGTCGGTTCCATCGAGTCTGGCATCGAGGCCGACATCGACGACACCTTCCACACCATTGGCGCGCTGGTGGCGCGCATGCACAACTTTGCCGAGCAGTGGCCACTGCCCGCCGGCTTCAGCCGTCACTCCTGGGATGCGCCGGGTCTGCTGGGCGAAGACCCTTGGTGGGGCCGCTTCTGGGATCTGTCGTTGTTAAGCCAGGTCCAAGTCGAGCGCTTGCAGGCGGCGCGTGAACACGCGCTGGCGGAGCTTGCCGCCTACGGCAATGGGCCCGACCGCTATGGCTTGATTCACGCCGATACCCTGCCGGAAAACTTCCTGGCCGAACGTGACAAGGGCGTGGTCAGGGTTATCGACTTTGACGACGGCGGCTTCGGCTGGCACCTGTTCGACTTCGCCACCGCGCTGTTCTTCTCCCTGGGCGAGCCGGAGTTCGATCCCATGCTGGCGGCAATGATGGCGGGTTACGCCACCCAGCGGCCACTGCCGCCGCAGTTCGAGGAAAAACTGCCCCTGTTCCTATTGCTGCGCGGCTTCACCTACCTGGGCTGGATTCACACTCGTAGCGAAACCGACACGGCGAAGGAAATGGGGCCGATCGTGGTCGAGGGCGTGATGGCGCTGGTCGACGTGTACCTGGGCTAATACCCGTCTGAGTTGAAACAGGAGTCCGACGCATGTTTGATATCACAGGAAAAGCCGCCTTCATCACCGGCGGTACGGCGGGCATTGGTTTGGCCTGCGCGCAGCGCTTCATTGACGCGGGGGCGTGGGTGATGATCGTCGGCCATCGCGACGGTGGCGCGCGGATCGCCGAGCAAATCGGTGCCGCCTTCCACCGGGTGGATGTGCAGCGCGAGACCGACATAGTGGCGGCCCTGGATGCGGCGGTTGTCGCCTTTGACGCCATCGACATCGTACTGAACAACGCCGGGGTGGGGAACACCGGGCCGACCATCGAGGAGTCGCCGGCGGCTGACTTCAAGGGGCTGATCAACTATGACCTGAAGGCGCCCTACGCCGTCATGCATCAGGTCCCGTCGCGCATGCGCGACGGCGGCACGATTATCAACACGGCTTCCATCGCCGGGCAAGTGCAATTGTCCGGCCATTCACAGTATTCGGCGGTTAAGGACGGGGTTAATTCCCTGACAAAACGGTGGCGCTGGAACTGGCGCCGCGCAATATTCGCGTCAATGCCATCGGCCCTGGCAGCATCTGGTCGGAAATGTTGCCGCCTGATCATCCGGAGGTGGCCATCGTGAAGACTCTGTGCCCCCTGCAGCGCATTGACGAGGCCGGCGAAGTGGCGGCACTGGCGCACTTTCTGGCCAGCGACGATTGCCGTTACCTCAACGGCGTGGCAATTCCCCTGGACGGTGGCCTGAGTGCAGGTTTTGGCTACCCCTTATTGGACAAAGTAATGATGTATGGTGCCAGGACTACGAGATGAGCAATTCCACAGATAATCCACTGAACCCCGACGGCCCATCAGCCCTGGTGGCCTGGGGACCGAGTGCCGACGCGCGTGAGAAAGACCTGATCGTCCGCCGTCAGGCGCATTTTGGCGGCTCCATGTTGTTCTACCGCGACCCGCTGCACATTGTGCGCGGCGAAGGCGCGTTGTTGTACGATGTCGCTGGTCGGGCCTATCTCGACTGCTACAACAATGTCGCCAGCGTCGGTCACTGCCATCCCCGCGTCACTGCGGCCCTGTGCCAGCAGGCGCAAACCCTCAATACCCATACTCGTTACTTGCACCAGGAAGTGGTGAACTACGCCGAGCGCCTGGCGGCCACCTTCCCCGAGGGACTGGACATGTGCCTGCTGGTTTGTACCGGCACCGAGGCCAACGAACTGGCCATGCGCATTGCCCGTGCGGTCACCGGACGACGGGGCGCCATCGTTATGGAAAACGCCTACCACGGCAACTCCACCCTGGTGAATGAACTGTCCACCCTGGCGACGCCGCGGGATAAGCGCCCCCCTTACATTACCGCCGTGGAGCCCCCCAATACCTACCGGGGGCCCTTTGGCCCCGGCGAGCAAGCGGGGAAACAGTACGCGGACCTGGTGGATGACGCCATCGCCACACTCGAGGCTAATGGCGAGGGCGTAGCGGCCTTTGTCTGCGACACCATCTTCGATACCCAAGGTACTCTGGAGGTGCCGCGGGACTACTTCACCGCTGTGTATAGCAAAGTACGTGAGGCTGGCGGACTGTGCATTGCCGACGAAGTGCAGGCGGGGCTCGCCCGCACTGGCGAAATGTGGGGTTTTGAGCACTACGGGGTGGTGCCGGATATCGTCACCTTGGGCAAGCCCATGGGCGATGGCCACCCCATCGGTGTGGTCGTCACTCGACGGGACATTCTCGAACAGTTCACCCGGGATAACTTTTACTTCAACACCTTCGGTGGCAACCCCGTCTCCGCCGCCGTTGGCAACGCGGTGCTGGACGTGCTGCAGGACGAAGGCATTGTGGCACGAGTGCGCGACGTATCCGCCTATTTGCGCCGCGCCCTGCAGGCGCTGGCCGACAGGCACCCGACAATCGGTGACGTTCGCGGCCGAGGCCTGTTCCTCGGGGTGGAACTGGTACTCGACAGAGAAACGAAAGCACCGGCATCAACATTGGCCGCTAGCGTGGCCGAGGCCATGCGCGAGCAGGGCGTCCTGATCGGTGTTACCGGCCGTCATGGCAACGTTATCAAGATTCGCCCGCCGCAGGTGTTCTCTCGGGCCAACGCCGACACCCTGATTGCCGCACGCGACCGTGTGTTGGCGACCAGCGATAACCACAACGGCTGCTGATGCAGCGTGGCCATGGACCAAAATTTTACTGGAGAGCGGATATGCGCAAGAAAAATGCGAACACCGAACCGGCATCGACACTGAACCCGGGCGTCACTCGTCGCGACTTCGTCGGCGGTGCGCTCTTTGGCTCTGGCGCCGCCCTGCTTGGCATGGGTGCCCCCTGCTTTGCCCTGGGTGCAAGCGGCCCGCGTGTGCCCAACAACATGGCGGTCCCCCGAGGTACCGGACCGGACTGGACGGGTCCAGGTGGCCTGGGGGACTACGCCACGTCCAACGGCAATACTCACGTGGTGGTGAATTCGGCCCACGCCAGTGCCCACGGCAATTACAAGACCCTGCCCGCCGAGGTGATCGAAACCGGTGAGGTCTACGATGTGGTAGCCATTGGTGGCGGTTTTGCCGGCCTCAGCACCGG
>JBKDZQ010000610.1:0-2431 GCA_047971325.1 Parahaliea sp. | reverse complement strand
TCTCGAAACCCGGGGCGGGGGTAGCGGCCTCGCACCGCGAAGGCTCCATGTAAGCGGCGTTGCAACTAAAACATCTTCCTGCAAGACCAAAGCCGGCCCCCAAAGGGCCGGTTTTTTTATTCCCGTGGGCAGGCCCTGGCACCGGGTCGCACCCACCTGAGGCACTTCCCATCTTCTCCCACTCACATTGTTAATAAGATTCATTAGCGTTAATATTATTGCTCAATCCCTTCGGTTTCCGGGAACCCTTCCATGAACAAACCCTCCCCAGCCCGCGCCGGCCTTGCCGTGCTCGCCGCCCTGCCCCTGTACGCCCTGGCACAGGCACCTGTGCTTGAAGAAGTGGTGGTGCGGGGCACCAAGATCGAAAAGTCGCTGCAGGATACCGCCGACAGTGTGGCCCTGTTTTCCGCCACTACCCTGGAGCAACGGGGCCTGATCAACCTGGAGGATGTGATCAACCAGACCGCCGGGGTGGTCATGGGCAGCGCCACCAGCGGTTCGGGCAGCGACAGCAGCTTTCGCATTCGCGGTATCGACAGCGGTCCCATCGGCACCCTGCGCAGTGAGCTGGCCAGTTTCTATGTGGACGGTGTCGCCCTGTCCGGCTGGGTGAAGGCGGAGGGCCCACAGCAAATGTGGGACGTGAGCCAGGTGGAGATTCTGCGCGGCCCCCAGTCCACCAACCTGGGGCGCAATTCCCTGGCGGGCGCCATTTACGTCACCACCCAGCGCCCCCTGTATGAGAACAGTGGCTCCCTGCGGGTCGGCGTTGGCAACGACAACACCACGCAGTTCTCCGGTACCGCCAATATTTCCCTGAAGGACGGTGTGTCCGCCCTGCGCCTCAGCGCCGACCAGTACAACAGTGACGGTGCGGTGACCAATGTGACTCTCGACGATGACGATATCGCCTTTGTCGAGCGGACCAGCCTGCGTGCCAAGTGGCTGTACGAGCCCGGGGACGATCTCAGCATCCTGGCCTCCCTGGAATATGTGGACAACGGCTACGGTGACGCCACCCAGACCTTTGAGGGCTCGGGCTACCGGAGCGGGGACCGCAAGGCCCTGGCCAATGTCCGGGGCGAATACCTGACCGAGGCCTGGCTCGGTTCACTGACGGTGGACTACCGCCTGTCGGAGCAGTGGTCCCTGCGCTCCATCACCGCCGGCATGGACGGCGACCGCTCGCGGCGGGATGACTTCGACGACTCTGCCCTCGACGGCGGCGTGGTCCTGCGCGACGCGCAGGACCGCACTATCTCCCAGGAGCTGCGCTTCAACTACCAGGGCGACCGGCTGCAGGGAAGCACGGGCATCTACTACAGCCAGATCGATGCCGACAACGTCAACGACACCACCGCCGCCGTGCGCGCCGCCGACTTCGGCCTCGGTCCGCTGGTGGCGCTCGGCATCTACCCGGAAATCTTCCGCTTCATGACCGGGGGCACCACTTCCCTGGAAACCACCAATGCGGCAGTCTTTACCGAGTGGGAGTGGCGCTTCGCCCCCCGGTGGCGGCTCAGCCTGGGCGCCCGCTATGACTGGGAAAAACAGGAAGTGTCCTTCCAGAGCACCGGCTCCACTGATGAGGTATTGCCCAACCCCTCGGACTGGGCGGCCTTCGGCCTCGAGGAGACCATCTACGGCGTCAACGCGATGCTGTCGGCCCTCACCGCTGACGGCCTCCGCCACACGCCCGACACCGACTTCGACGCCTTCCTGCCCCACATCGGCCTGACCTACGACTGGACCGACAATGTCTCCACCAGTTTCTTCGTCAAGCGCGGCTACCGGGCGGGTGGCACGGAAATCACCAGCCTCAACCGGGTCAACAGCTACGACCCGGAATACCTCACCAACTACGAGCTGGCGCTGCGCTCGGTGCTGCTGGACGGCCGCGCCACCTTCAACGCCAACATCTACTATGCCGACTGGGATGACCAGCAGGTGGTGGTGCCGGAACTCGCCGACAACACCACCTTCACCCGCATCGACAACGCCGGCGCATCGAAAATCTACGGGGTGGAGGCGGCCTTCAACCTGCGGGCCAGCGAGCGGCTCAGCCTGTACGCCACCGCCGGCTACAGCTACACCGAATACACCGACTTCGTGTCCGCCACCAGCCAGGACCTCAGCGGCAATCACTTCACCTTTGCCCCGGAGGAAACCGCGGCGCTGGGCTTCGACTACCGCCTCGACCAGGGTTTCTGCGTCAACGCCAATGTCACCTACACCGGCGATGCCTACACCGACCAGGAAAACGACATCGACCTGGACGAGTACACCCTGGTCAACCTGCGTGGCGGCTACCGCACCGAGGCCTGGCAGGTGGAAGCCTACGTCACCAACCTGGCGGACGAGGACTACGCCGTCAATCGCTTCGGCCTGCAGGACGCCCGGGGCAACGACCCCTGGGGCCGTATGGGCC
>JBKDZQ010000609.1:0-4125 GCA_047971325.1 Parahaliea sp. | reverse complement strand
GTATTTGTATTGCTGAGCCAGCGAAAACAGGCTGCGCAGGGCATGGGCACCGTCGTTCAGCCACTGTTCCAGGGTGCGGCGGTCGATCAGGGCGGTGTGATGGGCGAGGATGAGATGCCGCGCCAGTGCGTCGAAATCCGCCAGCAGGTACACGGCCATGAAGCCCAGCTGTGCATTCACGAACAGCGGCAGCGTGACCGGCTGGACATTGAGATTGTCACCCAGGCTGAGCGCGGAGGGGACATCGGCCAGGGCCTGATCGACCTGCTCCCGCAGTGCCTGCAGGCGGTCCCTGGTGTCGGCCAGCTTCTCCTCGATGCGCAGCATCCACCAGTCGGAATAGGGGTCGTCCTGTTCCGAGCCCCGTTTCATTTTGTTCATGATGGCCAGATAACCGTTGAGGCCGGTGATGCCCGGGCGACCTTCCGCAGGCGCCCGCCCATGCCAGATGCGCGAGGCGTGATGGGTGTGCAGCGTTAGTGTCATCGCGCTGCGCAGGGAGCCGAGATTCATTGTCATGTCGTTGGCCATAGCACACCCCGTTATCGGTTCATGAATGAGTGTCCTGCGCCAGTGGAAGGCTGTCAGTTGACAAGTGGATGCCGGTCGGTGCCGGATTGTCCAGCGGCAGGGCTGTAGCGGGCGCTATGCGAGTCGCATAGTCATAAGCGGCTGCTCAAAACCGAGATAGGGCTATGCGAGTCACATAGCTCGCGAGATAGGTCCTCGATGCCAACGCGGCTCAGGGTTTGAATAGCGACCGCAGGTGTGCGCAATGTTCCTCAACCGTCCGCTCATCGCCAGGCCTGTGGCCGGATGGTGAGCGCGCGTCGGCCAGCAGGTCCCCGACCCAGGTGTTGAATTCACCGCGGATGGCTTTCTGGATAATGCCGAACAGGTAGCCGGCGGGATTGCGCACATCGCCGGACAGGCAGCGCACGGTCCATTCATCGAGCACAGCCTGCTGCAGTTGAACATCCACCTGGCGCAGAGCGCTCAGGGCACCTCGCTGCTGTTCGTCCCGCAGTGTGGAAAAGTAGTCCGGTACAACCAGATTTTTGCAGAGCTCGCGTACAGTAAGTACTTTATGAATACTATGATGATTACTACGTACTGTACGGGCCGCCTTCGGATTCCGAAGACCGTCGGTATCGCTGGTCTGCGGACCCGCTTCGGAATCCGAAGACTGCTCTTCGTCATTCCGAAGAGGGGCGCTGAGCCCTTCTTCGGATGGGTGACCCGGGTCGGGCTGTGGATAACCGGCCGGAGCGTCCTCTGTGGGGTTGGTCAGTTGTTCGGTAATGACCTGCAGGCGTGTTGGCAGTGCGCGTTGGCTCACCTGCGGATCGTCCGCCAGTTCCCGCAGGGTTGCGGACGCAACGCGTTGTATGGCCTTGCTGGCATGGGTGAGGGACTGGCTGACCAACTGGAGATACCCGGCATCGAGGTGTATGGCTTCAAAGGGGGTGAGGGATGTATCGTGAAGCACATACAGGTTCCCTTCGATGCGGCCGGTTCGGGGGTTGCGCCGGCGCCTGACCAGACTCAGCCAGCGGGTCAGCCGCAACAGCGTCAGTGCACGGGCGACGGTTTCGTGGGAGGCTTTGCCGGTGCAGGGCATGGCAGCGAGACAGGGGCGCAAGCGCTCGTACGTCGGGAAAACCGTGATGTCGTCGGGGTTCAGCAGGAGGCGGAGCACCTGCCAGGCATTGCGTTCCAGTGGGGTGAGGCGCCGGTCGAAAAAAAGGGCCCGGGGCACGCTCTCCTGGTGGTTGCCGCTGAACAGCATCGCATCCTGTGCAGTGGTTTTGCCAGATTGATGGGAAGCAGTCTCCAACAAGGTGCCCAGCACATCCGGCTTGCCCTGTGGATCATCGTGGGCGGCAGCCATGGTTAAGCCAGTCCCTGGTCAATCCAGCCCCGGATGGTGGCCCAGATCACCGATAGGGGCAGGCCCAGGGTCCCGGCCAGCTCCATCGCAAGCTCCAGCATGGCCGCATCGTCATCGAAGGAAATTGCCCTTGTCTTGACGGCGGGTTGCCACTGCTGCCACAGGGCCATTTCCTGCTCTTCACTCAATACCGGGTGCCGCCCCTTGCGTTTGGGCAGTCCCAGCACAGTGCGGCGGAGCGCAACCTCCTGGTGAGTCAGTCCGTAGAATTTGCTGATCATGTCGGTACTGGCCCCCAGTCGGAGCATCCGGTCTATGGTCAGGATTTCCTGCTCGACATCCTTCACCTGGCGGAGCAGATGCTGCAGTACATCCCGGTTGACCTGTACCTTGCACCAGCAGACCGGGGCGTTGATCAGGACGCTCACCAGCGCGGGATGTTTGAGCGCATCGAGTTCCTCTTCCCCAAAACCCAGGGCCTTGCAGCGCCGCAGCTGGCCGTTGCGCAAATCATGCAGCGCTTGTGCGATAACGGCCTGGTTGAGGGGATGGGGACCTGGCACCGTGTGATCCTCACCGACGGTTGTATTTGCCGGTAGGCTCGGGTCCGTCGCTCAACGCCCATGCCCGCAGCTGCCGTGTCAGGTGGATCAGTTGAAATAGACGGTTCAGGCCGTTGTCACTGATAGGGTATATGGGTTTCTGGCCGGCACGTGTCCCCTCCCCAAGTAGTGATCGCACGATATCGGGGAGGATTGCGGATCGTGCTGCCGTCGGCGGATCGAGGGAACAGCAGGCTTCGATCTCCAGTAACAGGCAAAGCAGCGGATGTGAGGGGGCCTGCGACCACTGATCATCGGTAATGGCGCTGTCGGAGCGGCAGGTGAAACCTGTGCCCGTGTCAGCGGGACTTACCCGCTCGCCTTCGCCAATTTCGTCGGCGATGGCGATGGCCAGCTCGCAGATCGTGGCGCGAAGTTGATCCGGTGAATCCAGGGAAGGCTCGGCAGTGCCTGTATTTGCCCCACGGGATGGTGCGCCCATCGCACTTTCGCCTGTATGTGCGGCCAACAGATGTTGAATCGATTGCAAACGGTCCGTTGTAGAGGGGGCGGATGCGATGGGTGCATCCGAATTGACAGCCTGTGCTTGGTGCGGCGTGCATTCGGCGGGGCTTGTCCGGACACTTGGCGTGCTTTCCAGCGCCGATTGCCCGGCTGGCCCGACCAAAGGGGAGGAGGGGCCCTTGTCATCCATGTGCTGCTTGGCCACCGAGTGAGATGGGTGATTGCTATCCGGCGACACCGGTGTCTTTTGGATAGCGGGCGGATTGGAATCTTCCGTTATGCCGGATGGTTCGGGCGGCGGTGTTTCGAGCGTTCGTTGCCGGTGCGCGACACTGTCAATGGCCAACACCAGCGTATCGTAGTCAACCTCGAGCACCTGTGCCATTTGCCCGACCAACTCATCCTGAACGCGTTGCAGGGAAAAATCATCGCCTGCAGGGTCAAACAGGGTGAGGACGTCCTGGAAGAGTGTGGTGAAATCCAGGCCAGGGCCCTTGGTGGCGTAGCTGCTCCAAACCCGTTCCCCGGCTTTGCGCAAACTGGTGAGCCGCTCGGTCTGCGGGCGCCCGAGGCCGGCGTACAAGAGGGTGGGAATGGCCGGTAGTAGATAGCGGATGGTGTCCTGCATTCGGCTGATATGGGACTGCGAAACCGGGTAGCCGTCTGCGCAGAGACGGCGGGACAGTTCGGATTGTGACAGTGGCTGCCCATCTTCCGCTTCATACAGTTCCCGTGCTTTTTCGATACCCAGAGCGCGCTCGATAAACGACAAGCCACCGTGCAGTTCGTTCTCGGTCAGGTGACCGGTCAGCGCAACGATCTCACCGCGTGCGGACCATGGGCGAAACAGGCAGGTGATGCGGAAATAGCGCTCATCCCTGGTTTCCCGCCACAGCTCGCTGAGTATTGCCAAGCGAGTGTTGCCACCATTGCGGATGGTGTAGGTGGGCTCGCCGGGTCGCCGGGTGATGGCCGGTGGTGCGTCCAATCCCCGTTCGCGAATCGAAGCTTTGAGGTCATCGTAGCGAGGGTTGCGGGTTACTCGCGGATTCAGGTCATAGGGACGCAACTGGTCCAGGGTGACCACCATGGGGGTATCTTCGATGGGGTCGGTCAAGCGCTCGGTATCTGCGCCGGAACGGGCAAATCCCTCGGACAGTAATTTGC
>JBKDZQ010000608.1:0-5491 GCA_047971325.1 Parahaliea sp. | reverse complement strand
CGAGCTCGAAGGCGCGCTGAAAAGAGTGATAGCAAGCGCTAACTTCAAAAAAGTGGAGGTGGACATCGATCTGGTCAAGGAGAGCCTGAAGGACCTCCTCGCGCTGCAGGACAAGCAGGTCAGCCTGGACAATATCCAGCGTACGGTGGCCGAGTATTACAAGATCAAGGTAGCCGACCTGATGTCGCGCCGGCGCAGTCGATCGGTGGCGCGACCGCGCCAGGTGGCCATGACCCTGGCCAAGGAGCTTACCAATCACAGCTTGCCGGAGATTGGTGATGGATTCGGTGGCAGAGACCACACGACAGTGCTTCACGCATGTCGTAAAATCAAGGAACTTCGCGAAACCAATTCCGATATTCGTGAAGATTATAAAAATCTGCTGCGATCACTGACGACCTGAAGAGCGGTTGCCAGGGTTTGGAGAGAGGGACAGCGGGCGGAACGATGCGCCCGGACAGTGAATGAGCGAATCTACCACCGCGGGATGAAGTAGCGGTGTGTTAAGGAATACAACAAGCTATGAAATTTGTGATCTCCCGGGACGCCTTGCTCAAGCCACTCAACCTGGTTGCCGGCGTGGTCGAGCGGCGCCAGACGCTGCCGGTGCTTTCCAACGTGTTGCTGGTGCTGGAAGGTACCCGCCTGTCCCTGACCGGTACCGATCTCGAAGTGGAGCTGGTGGGCCGGGTGTCCTTGCCGATAGCGGGTGTCGATGGGGAACTGACAGTGCCGGCGCGCAAGTTGGTGGATATCTGCAAATCTCTGCCCGAGGGCAGCGACATCGAATTCAGCACCGAGGATGGCAAGGTGGCACTCAGGTCCGGGCGTAGCCGCTTTACCCTGTCCACCTTGCCGGCCAGGGAGTTTCCCAGTATCGAGGACAGCATCGGTACCCACCAATTTACTGTCAAACAGGGAGAATTGCGTCGCCTGATCGACAGCACCGCGTTCGCCATGGCCCAGCAGGACGTGCGTTACTACCTGAATGGGATGCTCTGGGAATTGAAGGACAAAAAAATGCGGGTGGTGGCCACCGATGGT
Source organism: Parahaliea sp. (assembly GCA_047971325.1). Taxonomy (GTDB): domain Bacteria; phylum Pseudomonadota; class Gammaproteobacteria; order Pseudomonadales; family Halieaceae; genus Parahaliea. The sequence goes on along the minus strand of JBKDZQ010000608.1, from coordinate 4,447 downwards.
CACCGTCTGGCCATGTGCACCCTGCCCTCGCGCCTGGAAAAAGCTGAAGATGCTCAGATTATTCTGCCGCGCAAGGGCGTTCTGGAACTGGCGCGATTGCTGATGGATGAGAGCGCGGATATTGCCATTGTGCTGGGCAGCAATCATCTGCGCGCCACCACCGATGATTTTACCTTCACCTCCAAGCTGGTTGATGGCAAGTTTCCCGATTACGAACGGGTGGTGCCGAAGTCCCCTGATAAAGTGGTAACGGGGTCTCGCGCTGAACTGCGGCAGGCTTTCAGCCGGGCAGCCATCCTGTCCAACGAAAAGTACCGCGGTGTGCGCCTGAAGCTGCTGCCGGAGGCTATGGAGATCGTGGCCAACAACCCGGAGCAGGAGCAGGCGGAGGAGTCGGTGCCGGTCGACTACCAGGGAGAGGTCATCGAGATGGGCTTTAATGTGACCTACCTGATGGACGTACTTGGCGTATTGAGCAGCGAACAGATCAAGCTTTCACTGTCAGACCCCAATAGCAGCGCACTACTGGAAGAAACCGAAAGCAGCGATTCGCTCTATGTCGTCATGCCCATGCGACTTTGATCTGGAAGGCGTTTGGTTCCGACCTGGACGTCCCAGTCCCATGGCCAGTACACGAGTGTATTGTATGTTGTTGGGCTGAGAGATGATTTTCCCGGGGCACTTTTCTGTCCAGCGGAGGCGGATAATACCGTTTCGATGCCGCTCTCTTCTTTCCGTGTCTTTTCTCTCGTCCTACGCTGCTGTTTTAGCCATCTGAGTGGGGGCCCAGGTGTCACTCCGTCAGTTAAGTATTCACCGGGTGCGCAATTTGCGGCAGGTGGTATTGCGGGATCTCGGGCGTGTAAATATTTGCCACGGCGAAAACGGTAGCGGTAAAACCAGCGTGCTTGAGGCCATCCATTTGCTGGGTATGGCCCGCTCCTTCCGCGGTAACAGTCCGCGGACCCTCATTACCCACGGTGAAGCCGATTGCGTGGTGCAGGGATTTGTTGGTTCTGAAGGTGGTCCTCGCATCGCACTCGGCATCCAGCGTTATCAGAGTGGTGAGCTCGATCTGCGAATTCAGGGGGGCGGCGCCCGGGCGGTGGCCGAATTGGTCGAGCATCTGCCGTTGCAGGTGGTGAACGCGGATAGTTTCGCGCTGTTGATGGGTGCCCCAGCCGCGCGGCGGCAGTATCTCAATTGGGGAGTGTTCCACGTGGAACATGGCTTCTTCCCTGAGTGGCAAAGCTTTCAACGCTGCATTAAACAGCGCAATGCGGGGCTGCGTCGTGATAAACTGGCGCACCGCGAGCTGTCAGTCTGGACACGTGAGCTGGCCCGGTCGGGCCAGCAGCTGAATGACTATCGGCAGGTCTACTTCACGGCCTTGGCGCCCCGTTTTCGAACGATCATGTCGCGTCTGTTGCCAAGCGTGGAGCAGCTCGAGCTGCGCCTCAGGCAGGGCTGGGACCGGCGGATGACTTATGCCGAGGCGTTGGCGGCGACAGAGGCCTCGGATCGGGAAAAGGGGTTTACCCAGGTTGGCCCCCAGCGAGCCGATATCAAGGTGACCACGCAAGGTCGTCCAGCCGAGGATGTGTTGTCTCGCGGCCAACAGAAGCTGGTCGTTTGCGGCTTGAAGATTGCCCAGGGTTTGCTGATGCAAGAGTTGGGGAAGGGTATCTGCACTTATCTAGTGGACGACCTTCCTTCCGAGCTTGATAGGACGCACTGTCGCAGGGTTTGTGAGGAATTGCAGCAGTTGGGCGCCCAGGTTGTTATTACCTGTATTGACAGCACGGATATTCAGGCGCTTTGGCCAGGCAAGAAGGAAGAGCTCACCATGTTCCACGTGAAACATGGTGAGGTCAGCGGGAGCCCGCGCTAGCCGGATCAGGTGCGCACGGTCGAAATCTGCCGCGGACAGCGGAGCGTAGGCCTTTATCCCGAAACGCAGGAAAATTGAGAGAGTCAGCTAAACAATGAGCGATCAGGAACAACATTACGATTCATCAAGTATCAAGGTGCTCAAGGGACTGGATGCTGTCCGCAAACGACCTGGCATGTACATTGGTGACACCGATGATGGCACCGGTCTGCACCATATGGTGTTTGAGCTGGTGGACAACTCTATTGACGAGGCGCTGGCAGGTTACTGCTCCCGTATCGATATACTGATTCACCCGGATGAGTCGGTAAGCGTAAGTGACAATGGCCGGGGTATCCCCACGGAAATGCACGAGGAAGGGGTTTCCGCGGCGGAAGTGATCATGACCGTCCTCCACGCCGGCGGAAAATTCGACGACAACACCTACAAGGTGTCCGGTGGCCTGCACGGTGTCGGGGTATCGGTGGTCAATGCCCTGTCCGAAGAGCTGGTGCTGACCATTCGCCGCGAAGGCAAAATGTATGAGCAAATCTACCGCCACGGGGTTCCCGATGCGCCGTTGGCGGTGGTCGGTGACACGGATACCTCCGGTACCAGTGTTCGTTTCCATCCATCGGCCAAAACCTTTACCAATATCGAATTTCATTTCGACCACCTAGCCAAGCGTCTGCGGGAGCTGGCTTTTCTGAACTCCGGTGTGTGCATCTATCTGAAGGACGAGCGCAGCGGAAAGGTGGAAACCTACAACTATGAGGGTGGTTTGAACGCCTTCGTAAATTACCTGAACCACAACAAAACGCCCGTCAACAAGCCCTTCCATTTCCAGGTTGATTCGGAGGATGGTATCGGGGTCGAGGTAGCGCTGCAGTGGAATGACTCCTTCCAGGAGAGCATTTTTTGCTATACCAACAACATCCCCCAGCGCGATGGCGGTACTCACCTGGCTGGCTTCCGGGCAGCCCTTACCCGCAGCCTCAATGGTTACATCGAGCGAGAGGGCATGGCGAAGAAAGCCAAGATCAACACTACCGGCGATGATGCCCGTGAGGGCCTGACGGCGATTATTTCGGTGAAAGTGCCGGACCCGAAGTTTTCCTCCCAGACCAAGGACAAGCTGGTGTCCTCGGAGGTCAAAACCGCTGTGGAACAGGCTATGAACAGCCAGTTCAACGACTATCTGCTGGAGAATCCCCAGGAAGCCCGGGCGGTGGTTGGCAAGATGCTGGATGCGGCGCGAGCCCGGGAAGCGGCTCGCAAGGCGCGGGAGATGACCCGCCGCAAGGGCGCGCTGGATATTGCTGGCCTGCCGGGCAAGCTGGCGGACTGCCAGGAAAAGGACCCGGCCCTGTCAGAACTGTACCTGGTGGAGGGCGACTCCGCCGGTGGTTCCGCCAAACAGGGCCGCAACCGCCGCTTCCAGGCCATTCTGCCGCTTAAAGGCAAGATTCTGAACGTGGAAAAGGCCCGTTTTGACAAGATGCTTGGTTCCGCCGAGGTGGGCACCATCGTGACCGCTCTGGGTTGCGGCATCGGCAAGGACGAATTCAACCCGAACAAACTGCGCTATCACAGTATCATCATCATGACCGATGCGGATGTGGACGGTTCTCACATTCGTACCTTGCTGTTGACGTTCTTCTTCCGGCAGATGCCGGAGCTGATCGAGCGTGGCCATGTCTACATCGCCCAGCCGCCCTTGTACAAGGTCGCCAAGGGCAAGCAGCACACTTACCTCAAGGATGACGATGCTTTGCGCCAGTACCTCACCCAGTCGGCCCTGGATGGTGCCGCGCTGCACGTCAATGCCGATGCCCCGCCGATCACCGGAGAGGCCCTGGAGGCCCTGGTGAGCGAATTCCGCAAAGTGACCGCCACCATCGACCGTCTCAGCCGACTCTACGCGCCCGCCGTGTTGTGGCAGATGGTCTACGGTGAAGCGATCACCGTGGAGGCTCTCAAGGATGAGGCCCGAGTCAGCGCCTTTGCCAGTCAGTTGGGTGAGCGCTTACTACCAGTGACACCCAAGGGCAGCGAGTACAATGTAGTGGTGCGCAAAGATCCCGAGCGCAATATTTTCTTCCCGGTGGTCAAGACCGTTGCCCACGGCGTGGAGTCGGAAGCCGAGTATCACCACGAGTTCTTCTCCTCCGGGGAATACCGCGCCATGGTGGCCCTGGGCAGCACCGTCAACAGCCTGATCGAAGAAGGCGGCTTTTTCAAACGCGGCGATAAAATCCTGCCCACCCGCAATTTTGAAGAGGGCCTGACCTGGATGATGGTGGAGGCGCGCAAGGGCTACAATATCCAGCGCTACAAGGGCCTGGGTGAAATGAACCCCGAGCAGCTCTGGGAAACCACCATGGACCCGGAAGTACGGCGCATGCTGAAGGTGACCATTGAGGACGCCATCGCCGCCGACCAGATTTTCACCACACTGATGGGTGATAACGTGGAACCCCGGCGGGACTTTATCGAGGAAAATGCACTGTCAGTGGCGAATCTGGATGTGTAGGAGAGGCACCTCAGCAGGATACTGTCCATCTGGGAACGAAAGCT
>JBKDZQ010000607.1:0-5826 GCA_047971325.1 Parahaliea sp. | reverse complement strand
TGGCCGGTGCCAGTGTGGAGGTCAGCGTCTCCGTGTTTGCCGCTATCACCGAACCTGAGGGTGTTTACCTCATTACAGTGCCTCGCGGTGAATATGATCTCAAGGTAAGCCAGTTGGACTATAAAGACGCCACGGTTTCGGGCGTGCGGGTAATGGCCGGCCTGGGCGTGACAGCACAGGTGACGCTGTACGCCGACTCTGCCGCGCAAAGCGTACAACTGCCCTCCACCACACTGGAAGAAGTGGTGGTTTTGGGGGTGTTCAATCCGATGGAAGACGCCTCCACCCTGGAGCGCTATGCCACCTCCATCACCAATGCCATCGATATTGCCCAGCTGGAGCGCTTCGGTGATTCCGATGTGGCAGCAGCGCTGAACCGGGTGGTGGGTGTGGCGGTGACCGACTCCAAGTACGCCACGGTGCGCGGCCTGGACGGGCGCTATATTTCCAGCACCCTGAACGGTTTGCTGATGCCCAGTACCGACCCCCAGCGCCGGGACGTCCAGCTGGACCTGTTTCCCACGAACATCCTCGGTGGGATAGAAATCCAGAAATCCTACACGCCTGACCTGCTGGCCAGCACTAACGGAGGCTCGGTCAAGATCAGCACCAAGGGCCTGCCGGACGAGCGTGAGTTCAAGATCGGTGTTTCCACCGGCTACAACTTTGACGTCACTGGCGATGGCATCGTCAGTTACCGCGGTTCCTACAGCGACTGGAGCGGTTTCGACAGTGGGCTGCGCGATTTGCCCCGCGACGTGGTGCGTGCCACCAACGGTGGTACCGCACTGACCATCTGCGATCCTTCGGTCTCCAGTCTGTGTACCTCGCCGCAGCAGGCGGCACAGTACGGTGTGCAGTTCCAGGACGACTACAACATCAAGGACAAGAAAGCGCTGCCTGATGGCGGCCTGTCCATCTCCTACGGTGACCGCCACCTGACGGACAACGGTGAATTTGGCTTCTACGCCGCCGGTGACTACGGCTATTCGACGTCCGATCGCGGCACCGTCGAGCTGTCCAACCCGCTTGATGTCACTGGCGGTTATCAGCGCGCGCAGCAAACCATCAAGCTCAACGCCTATCTGGTGGCAGGCTACGAGTACGGTGCCGCCGATGAACTCCTCAGCAAGACCATTGTACTGCGCAACAGCGAGGACACCACGCGCTGGGAGAGCGGCGTCAACCTGGAAGACAGCCAGGTTGACAAGGCGATTCTGCAGTGGGTGGAGCGTCAGTTCTTCTCCCAGGAATTCACCGGCCACAACGAGTTCGGCCTGGACCACGGTACTCACCAGCTCGATTGGCGACTGGCCTACTCGCGCACCGACCGCGACGAGCCGGATCGTCGCCAGTACACCTACTTCAACGGCAACCTGTCCACTTCCGCCTTTGAGCGTCGCTGGTCGGATCTGAAGGAGGACAGCAACGATGCCTCGGTGGACTACACCATCCCCTTGCAGTGGGGCCAGAACAATACCACGGAAATCAAGACCGGTGTGCTCTGGTCGGACAAGGAGCGCACGGTTGAGCAGTATCGCTTTGGTATTCGCTTGGGAGACAACAGCGACGACCTTGATCTGGGCATCGACCAGAACCTGGAAAAGGACATACTGCCCTACCCGAACTTCCCCCTGGACAGAGTGCGTCTGCAGGCCAACACCGCCGATACCGATTCCTACGATTCCAAGGAGAAAACCAAGGCGCTCTATGTGACCACCAACACCGATCTGGGCGATGCCTGGAGCGTGTTGCTGGGCGCGCGCTATGAGGAATTCTCCCAGGGCCTGTCCTACCCGAACGAAGCCGGTGCTTCCAGCGATCTGGAATACGATGATATCTACCCGGCCCTGAGTCTGACCTGGCGCCCCACCGAGGAAATCCAGTTGCGTGCCGGCTACAGTGAGACGGTGTCCTACCCGGGGCTCATTGAGCGCTCCGAGTCGCTGTCCTATGACCCGGAAACCGATGACGCCCTCTTCGGCAACCCGGATCTCAAAGTGTCCACCATCGAGAACTACGACCTGCGGGCGGAGTACTATTTTTCCGACGATGAGAGCCTCTCGTTGGCCCTGTTCCAGAAGGATATCGAGAATCCGGTGGAACGCGCCCTGCCGGACGCTTCCGGTTCCGCGGCTTCGGGTACCACCTTCCGCAACCAGGATTCGGCCAAGCTCAATGGTGTCGAACTGGACGCCAATATGAACCTGCTCGACGAGCCGGACTACCTGCTGTTCGTGGCGGGCAACGTGTCCTATATCGACTCTGAAGTAGAGTTGAGCCAGAACTCCATCCGTCTGGAGGGCGCTTCTTCCAATGGTCGGTCCTTGCAGGGCCAGTCCGACTGGCTTGGCAATATCCAGCTCGGCTTCGACCACTATCCCAGCGAACAGAAGTTCACCCTGCTGGTGAACTACTTTGACGACCGCATCTTCCGTATCGCTCGCGGCGTCCAGACCGGCCCGGAGATCGAGGACGGCCGGGTTATCGTCGATATCGCCTACGAAAAAATATTCAGCGAGGCACTGACCCTGGAATTGCAGATCAAGAACCTGCTCAACGAAAAGGTCGAGTACTCCCAGAACGGCAATGTGATCGAAAGCTACGAAAACGGCACGGTCTTCGGTGCTTCCATCACTTACAGATTCATGTAGTGCCGGGTGCGGGGGGCAGGTGGCCTCTCCCGCAGACAACAGTAAACACAGAGTAATTCAACCTGAAGGAATGCATCATGAAGCGTAAAGGGCTTATCGCCGCGTCCCTGATTGCCGCCACGGCCCTCGTTGGCTGTAGTGGGGGTGAAGGTGACGACGTTAGCATTAATATCGAAACCGAAGGCAGCGGCAATGGCAATGGCAACAGTGGCGGCAGTAACACCGGTTGCGACACTGTCGCCCAGGTCGGCTTCGTCAGCTTTAACAGCGATTGTTCGGTCGGTACTCTGTCTGGCGAGGTGTCTTCCGATTACACGTTGACCAGCAGTATCCAGTGGCAGCTCTTTGGTACCGTGCGTGTAGGCAAAGGTAACGTGAATGTTTCCAGCACCGCCGATGTGCAATCGGTGCGTGATGCCGGTGTGACCCTGACCATCGAGGCGGGCACCGACGTTCGCGCCTTCGACACCGGTACCTTGCTGGTCACCCGGGGTTCCAGGCTGATTGCCGATGGCACGGCTTCCAGTCCCATTACCTTCAGCTCGCTCGATGACGGCTACGATGGCCTGGGAGAGTGGGGTGGGGTGGTCATCCAGGGTTTCGCTCCCCAGTACGGCCAGGGCGGCACCGGGGCCTGCTACGGCAACGGAGAAACCTGTAACGTGGAAGGCGAGGGCGGTACCGAAGTCGCCGTCTACGGCGGCAATGACCCCGCGGATAACAGCGGTGTGATCCGCTATGTGCGCATCGCCGAAGGTGGCCTGGTGGCTGGTCCCAACAACGAGATCAACGGCCTGACACTGCAGGGTGTCGGTTACGGCACAACCCTGGAGTACATTCAGGTGCACGGCAACCTTGACGATGGTGTGGAGTGGTTCGGCGGTACCGCCAATGCCAGGTACCTGGTGCTGACCAACAACGATGACGACGATATCGACTACGATGAGGGCTATAAAGGCAATGTCCAGTACGTCATCATCCGCAAGAACCCGAACAAGGATGCTCCCACCGGCTCCAACGACCCGCGCGCCATCGAGGCCAACTCCTCCGACGACGAGTATGCTCCCGAGACCGAGGCGGTGCTGGCCAATATCCTGATTCTGGGCAGCACCATGAACAACAACCGCTCAGCCAGTGCCGGCGCCCAGCCCGGCATGCGCCTGCGCGGTGCGGTGACCACCAGCATCTTCAATACCGCAGTCAGGGACTTTGATGCTGGCTGTATCCGTATTGATGACGCCGATGTGAGCGGTGACGGCTCCAGCATCGTGGCCTCAAACATCACTTTGGTTAATGTGCTTGGCGCCTGTGAAAGCGGGTTCTATGCAAAGCGTGCCGCCGATACCGAAGCCAACGCCGGTGAAGGTAACAACGGCACCGTCATGCTCGACAGCGCCTACGCCATTACAGACGGTAGTGCCGCAGTATCGGCGCCAGGTATCAGTCCGGTGGCCAACGGTTCCAATTTCACCTTTGACAATACCAACTACGTTGGCGCCGTTCGTCCCGGCACTGCCGCCGGCAACGCCTGGTGGTCCGGCTGGATTATTCCCGGCTCCCTGGACTAAAACCGGAATGGTGCTGTTTGCCCCATTTTCAATGATGGCCCGTGCAACGCTGTTGCGCGGGCTTTTTTATTCAGTTAGTTGTATATACGGCCAGGGTGTCCGATGCGCAGCGGCGGCTCGCAACCGGCTTGCCAGAGCGCCCGGCAATGTTCCCGGCATGCAGTTCTGCCGTACTCGTCTACACTCTGTTTGCAATACGGCGGCACCGGGCTGGGGAACCAAACCAGACGATACTGTCTTATTGCAATGCCGATGCTGAAAAATCAGGAGAAAGAGCATGAAGAAATTTCTTGTCGCACTGAGTGTTTCCCTTGTGTTCACCGTGATGCTGCCTGCCTGCGCTGAACTGCAGCCGGCAGCACCGGCGGTGTCCTACGATGGCCTTGAGCTGGTGCCCAGCCGGTCCTTCGCCGAGGTGTACCAGAAACCTGGCGCCGACCTCGGCAACTACCACAAGTACGGTGTCACCGACTGCTCCGTGGCCTTTCGCAAGAACTGGTTGCGTGACCAGAATGAGGAGCGCATCAATCTGACCAGCCGGGTCACTCAGGAGGATGTCGACCGCATCAAGCACACCCTGGGTGAAGACTGCGAACAGCAGTTCCGCGAGGCCCTCGCGGAGGACCCCGCCTATGAACTGGTGGAGGAATTCACCAATGGTGAAGAGGTGCTGGTGTTGCGTCCCTCCATCATTGATCTCGATATCAATGCACCGGACGTGCGCAATGCCGGCATCAGCCGCAACTACACCACCTCCGCAGGCGAGATGACCCTGTCGCTGGAGCTGGTGGACGCCACCACTGGGGAAGTGCTCGTGCGCATTGTCGATCGGCAGCGGGATATCGACGACGGTTACCTGAGCTGGAGCAACAGCGTGACCAACAGGGCCGAGGCCGATCGCATGCTGCGGCGCTGGGGTCGCGAACTGCGCAAGGGGCTGGACCAGGTTCGTGCTGGCAACTGACAGGGGTCGCCAGTGCGCTGTCACTGGGGCCTGAGCGCGCCGCGGCAGGAGCATGCCGCAGGCTTGCCATGTCCGCCGGGACTGCCCATAATGCCGACCTTTCGCGCCGCCCGCCCGTAGCTCAGCAGGATAGAGCAGGGCCCTCCTAAGGCCAAGGTCGCAGGTTCGACTCCTGCCGGGCGGACCAATTTTCAACCCCACCCCGTCGCCACCTCTCCCCGAAAATTCACCTCCACCCCGTTGCCGCAGGGGTCGTGGCAGAATACCTGGAAAATGTCGAAGTCCGCGATGTGATTGGCCCTGAAGGCCACACCCTTTTGTTCCAGCCGCGCGAGGTATTCATTGGCGCCGGTCATGTGGAAAGCCACGTGATCCAGGTACAACGAAGCCTGCTGGCCCTGCTCATGGCGCTTTTCCATCAGGTGGATAATGGCTTTGTCCTGCGCATAGAGCCAGAATCCGCGGAAGTTGAAAGCGGGGCGGGGGCCTTCGGTCAGGCCCAGCACCTCGCAGTAGAAATCCCGCACTGACAGCATCAGGTCATAGGGGGCGGAAATATTGATGTGGTCTATGCCTGAATGGCACTGAATTAAGCCGCAGCTCTTTTGGGATGTCCATATTTCTTGATGTTTTCACGTGC
>JBKDZQ010000606.1:0-2138 GCA_047971325.1 Parahaliea sp. | reverse complement strand
TCGACTATGAATATCGGCAGGGCAGCGGCAGCCTCAGGCCTATCGGCGAAAATGATTCGCTACTATGAATCGATTGGCCTGATACCGGAAGCCTCGCGAAACGAAGCCGGATACCGGGATTACTCCGACAGGGACGTAAAAACCCTCCGCTTTATCCGGCGCGCACGGGATCTCGGTTTCTCGGTGGAGCAGATGAATGAGCTGGTCGCGCTCTGGCGCGACCAGGGCCGGGCCAGTGCCGACGTCAAACGCCTCGCGCATGAACATATTGCCGAACTTAAGCGCAAGGCCCAAGAACTCCAGGAGATGAGCCGCGCACTCACGCACCTGGCGGAAAACTGCCAGGGCAATGCCCGGCCGGACTGCCCGATCATCAGCGGCCTGGCCGAGGATGGGATGGAGACGGGGGCACCGGATAGTGGACGGGCACCGCATTCCCCGCGCTTCGGAGCGACCGGGATCAAAGCCAGTCGTACCCGGGGCCGCGGTAGCAAGCACAAGCAGCGCTGACGACGGGTGAGTTTCAGGGACGATGCCCCATCGGCCGACACATCCGGGTATCCAGTCAACGCAAGTCCCCAGGCTGACAAGGTGCGTCAGTCGATGAGATCGACAAACCCCTGGGCCAGCTCACCATCGGCACTGACAGCACCGTGTTCCAGCCCCGCCCGCCAGGACAGCCCGCGCGCCCAGAGCTTGACCAGGGCGGCGCCTGGCGATCAAAACGCCGCTGGAATTCCAGCCAATCCGCATTGACGCCCTTTACTTCGCCGGCCCGGGCTGGCGTGGCAGGCGTCAGGCAGAACATCAACGCCAGCAGGGCCAGGCCCTGCGCCAGAGCCAACAAATCCGCCGGGAGATCGTTGTAGCGCAGCATGTTCAATACTCCTTGCCAAGGGAAACTCCGTTGCCGGACACGCCAGACAAGCCCTGTGGTCGGGTCGCATCCGCGTTGGGCCTCAGAAACAGAAATACAGCAATACCAGCACCAGCACCGCCAGAAATACCGTTTCTGCGAGCATCAGCAGGATGGGCTTGATACCGACCGATACCAGTTCACCCAGGCGCGTTTTCATGCCCAGCGCACTGATGGCGACAATCAGGCACCAGCGCGACAGGTCGTTGATCAGGCCCTGGACCGGGCTTGCCACCCAACCGAAGCTGTTCACGCTGGCCAGCACGATGAAGGCCACGGCAAACCAGGGCAGTACCGGCGGTTTCTTGCCGCCGGCCTCCACACCTCGCGCCCGGGTAATCATGGCGGCACACAGCAGTACCGGCAGCAGCATGGCCACCCGCATCAGCTTGACCACGATGGCCGTGTCACCCGCCTCAGTGGACACGCTGTAGCCAGCGCCGACGACCTGCGCCACATCATGAATGGTCGCGCCAAGAAAAATGCCCGCCAGATCCGGGGAAAGGCCCAGCACCTGGGCAATGATCGGATAGAGAATCATCGCCAGCGTCGACAGAGCAGAAACACCAATGACGGTAAACAGGGTGGCGCGTTCCTTTTGCGGGTGAGCCGGCAGTGCCGCGGCCAGTGCCAGGGCGGCCGAGGCGCCGCAAATCGCGGTGGCGCCCCCGGTCAGCAGGCCGAGCAGGCGCTGGAATCCCAGTTTCTCCGCCGCCACCACCGATACCACAATGGTGATAAAAACCAGGGCGATCACCAGCACCACCGGTTTCCACCCCAGCCCCGCAATCTGCTCCAGGGTGATGCGCATGCCGAGCAGGGCCACACCGATGCGCAGAATCGTGCGCGCCGCAAATTCAACGCCGGGCTTGCACTTGTCATCGTCCGTTACAAAGCTGAGTGTCATGCCCAGCAGCAGCGCGAACAGCATGACCGGTGCCTGATAGTGCTCGGACAGAAAACTGGCCGCGGCGGCGACAATCAGGCTGATGGTGAAGCCGGGCATCAATACCCGTGACTGGGCGGATAACTTGCTGGCGTGACCGACAATCATTCGACCTTACTCCCCGACGGCGGCGGTTTCCCGCGTGGCGATTTCAACAATGGCGCTCTTCAATACATCGGCGGGCAGCGCCCCACTCAACACCTGGTTGCCGGCAAAGACAAAACCGGGGACACCGGAAACAGACCTGCCGGAGGGCGCCGATTTGAAGGGTGCACC
>JBKDZQ010000605.1:0-5454 GCA_047971325.1 Parahaliea sp. | reverse complement strand
GTCCGATGCCTGGGCAAACGGCATCATCAATGAGACCGGATACACGTAGGCAGTCGTACCTTGACGCAATCGGACAAAGTGCTTGCAAAAGAGGAGGAGTCCATACACGTTCATTCGTTTTCTGCAAATATACTGACACAACATCGTCGCCCGAGGTGTCAAGTCATGAAAGAAGGATTCCGCCAGAGCATGGCCTGGCTGCACACCTGGTCCGGCCTGGCGGTGGGCTGGGTGTTGTTTTTTGTGTTTGTCACCGGCACCGCCGGGTATTTTACCTATGAAATTACCCGCTGGATGGAGCCGGAGCGCCCCCTGCAAGGCACGCATCCCCGCTACGACAACAGTGTACTGGCGGATATGGCCATGGACCGCCTGGAGCAGGTGGCCCCGCAGGCCGAGTACTGGAGCATTACCCTGCCGCACCGCTCCCAATCCTCCCGGCAGTGGCAGGATTTCAGCATCGGCTGGGAGACCATGCCGCTGGACGGGCATGAGCACGGCGTGCGGGGCAGCGAACAGCTCGACCCGGCCACCGGCGACTTGCGCACGGAGGTGGAGCCCCGGGAAACCGGTGGCGGCAGCCTGCTGTATCGTATGCACTACGCGCTGCATTACATCGATTATGACATCGCCTTTCGCATCGTCGGCGTCTGCACCATGTTGATGCTGGTGGCCATCGTATCCGGGGTGATCACCCACAAAAAGATCTTCAAGGACTTCTTTACCTTTCGCCCCGGCAAGGGTCAGCGCTCCGGGCTGGACGCCCACAATGTCGTGAGCGTCATGGCGTTGCCCTTTTTCCTGATGATCACCTATAGCGGGCTGCTGTTTTTTGATATCGACTACATGCCCGCCGGCGTTGCGGTTGTGTACGGCACCAGCGACAAGGACCTGGAACGTTACTATGACGAGCTCTACGGGGATCATACCCACCAGGCCGTGCAACGTCCCTCCGCGCCCATCGCCGGTATGCTGGACCACGCCCAGGCCACCTGGGGGCCCGACTCGACGATACGCTCGGTGTTCATCCAGCACGACAGCGGTGAAGCCCCGCGAGTGGAAATAGGCCGGGTACAGGGTGAACGGCTGCGCTGGTCCAAGGGCCACAGCCTGCGCTATCACGCCGATACCGGCGAGCCGCTGCCACCCGAAGCGGAGGATAGCGATGCCATCAAGACCACCCAGGTATTCTATGCCCTGCACGAGGGGCGTTTTGCCGAACCCTGGTTGCGCTGGCTGTATTTTGTGGCCGGACTGCTCGGCACCGGCATGATTGGCACGGGGCTGGTGTTGTGGACCGTCAAGCGCCGCCGCAACCATGATGCGACGGGTGGGCATTTCGGCCTGCGACTGGTCGAGGCGCTCAACGTGGCCACCATCGCCGGCTTGCCCGCCGGCGTCGCCGCCTATTTCTGGGCCAACCGCCTGCTGCCGGTGGAAATGGCGGAGCGCGCCAACTGGGAGGTGAATTTCCTGTTCCTGGTCTGGGGCGAAGCGCTGATCTACGCGTTTTTCCGTGACATTCGCAAAACCTGGGTGGAGCTCTTATGGCTCGCCGCGGCGGCCTTCGCCCTGTTGCCCCTGATCAATGCCCTGACCACCGATAAACATCTATGGCATACCGTCACGGCCGGTGATTGGGCGCTGGCCGGGTTTGACCTGACCATGCTGGGCCTTGGGCTGGCCTTTGCTTACATGGCTAGCAAGGTTCAGCGTATCTGGTGGCAGAAGGCGGCACAGGAAGCCACAGCCAATAAGGCCACACTGGTGGGAGAGGTGGCTTGATGGAACGGCTCAGCAAAAACGCCCGCTACCGATGGATGGTGGCCAGCCGGGTACTGGCTGCCGTGGTGGGCGGCTATGCCCTGTCTTCAGCAGCAACGGTATTGCTGGCACTGATCTGGCCACTCCCTCAAGCCGAGGCAGTCCTGGCTTCCACCACGCTGAGCTTCGCGCTCTATGCCGGGGTGCTGGTGTGGATTTTTGCCGCCGAACGCCTGCGCACCATCTGGTTGGGGCTGGTGATAACTCTGGCTATCTGTATCGCACTGTCCTGGCTGTTACTGCCCGGGTCTGTCCCAGCAGGTGAGCAGTGACAGGAGCGCATATTGTTGTTTTGCTCCCCAGCCTGGCGGGCTTTGTCGCGCTGGCCCTGGCCATGCCCAGACACAGCAAGCATATTTTGCGCAAAAACCTGACGGATACTCAGCGGCGGGTATTGCGGGTGCTGGGCTGGGTTTTGCTGACGGCGGCTCTGTGGCTGGGTGTGGTGCAATGGCGTTTCGATGTAGGCATGGTCACCTGGCTGGGCTGGCTCACCGTGACAGGTCTCGCCCTGGTGTTTTATTTACCCAAGTGGCCCTGGCAACCCGCAGCCAGGCCAAACAACAGGCCCGGCAAGGCACGCGTGAGCAATCGCGATAATGACGAGGTTGTTACGCCCGCAAGCGCAATGAAGGCGCGCCGCTCTCCAGTGGTCCACACCGGATTCGCCGCATTCGCCCTATTGCTGCCCCCTGGAGGCGTCGCCTGGCAGCTGCTGAACGCAGGGGAGAAACCACTGCTACGAGCAGATGCCATTCACGGCGAAATAGGCCGATGGACCTTCACCCTGGCGGAGAAAGACCAAAAGCCCCCGGAAGTCGCTGCACTGGATGTGCCACTGAAAGCCTTCGTTATCCGCTTTTGCGACGGCTGCGAACGGGATATCCGCATGGCCTACCTGAAAGTACGCCAGCCTCGCTTTCCAGCAAGCGCTGTGGGCACTTTTCGATCCGCCGGCATTGCCTTCGAAGGACGAGGGCGCGAGAAAACCGCAGAGATTCCCCTGCCGCGCGCCGCAAAACTTGATGATGGCCTTTGGCTGACAGTGGAGGCGACGAACGGGGAAGTTTATCACCGGCGGCTGGATATCCAGCGCCTGTCGCCCGCCATGGCGCGATTTATCCGGGAGAACACATGAGAATACTATCAGCCGCGTTGGCCTTGTCGTGCAGTGCGATGGTGTACGCCCACACGCCGGTTTGTCGCTGTGAACTGCATGGCAAGCAAGTTGATTGCGAAGGTGGCTACCACGACGGTTCCGGCGCCGCGGATGTGACCATGCGTGTTATCGCCTACAACGGCGCAACCCTGGTCACGGGCAAACTGGATACCGCGTCCCGTTTCAGCACGCCGCTGCCCGGTCAGCCCTTCTACATCCTGATGGACGTGGGGCCAGGGGAAGTATTTGAGCTGGATTGGCGGGATATTCACGGTATTGCGGCAGACCTGTTCGACGATGCCGCATTCGAAGACCAGCAGCAACAGGCACAGCTTACGGAGATGAAGTGACGTGAGCCTGATTGCCATGACGCTTCAGGCATTGGCGGCGCGGGCGTAACACCTTGCGCGTCGCTCAATGGCAAACATCGCGTTACTGGCGGGGCCCGGCCCTACTGGGCATCGTTCTGCTTATCGCGCTTTGGCTGGGCTCCCACGAGGAAAGCACCGCCTATACCACCGGGTCCGTTGCGAGGCAGTCGATTGAATCCACGGTCACGGCCATAGGCACACTGCAACCGCGCCACTATGTGGATGTGGGCGCGCAGGTGTCCGGACAGATCACCCGCTTGCATGTGGAGCCCGGAGACACCGTCGACAAAGGCCAGCTGCTGGTGGAAATCGACCCCAGCTTGCAGCAATCCACGGTGGATGCGGGGCGCGCCGAACTGGCCGGGCTGCGCGCCGAGCTCGCCGACCAAAAGGCCCAGCATCGGCTGGCGCAGCAGCAACTTGCCCGCCAACGACAACTGGCTGCCGCCGAGGCAACCCGCGAGGAGGATCTGCAGATTGCCGAGGCCAACCTGGCCTCCTCCGGTGCCCGCATCGACCGGCTGGAAGCGCAGATAAGCCAGACCCGCGCTACGCTCAAGGCCGACGAGGCACGTCTCGGCTACACCCGGATCTACGCCCCGATGGCGGGCACCGTCGTGTCGGTGGACGCCCGTGAGGGACAGACATTCAATGCCACCTACCAGACCCCTAAGATACTGCGCATCGCCGAACTCTCTGCCATGACAGTCTGGACGGAGGTCTCGGAGGCGGATATCGGCCGGGTTAAACCTGACATGCTGGTCTACTTCACCACGCTGGGCGAACTGGGCAAACCTTCCCCCCGGCAGTGGCGGAGCACCGTGCGGCAACTGCTACCGGCGCCTTCGGTGGCGCAGAGCGATACCGAGCCCCCGGTCAGCGCTACCCGCGCGGTCATGTACACCGTGCTCTTCGACGTCGACAACGCCGATGGCCAACTGATGCCGCAGATGACCGCGCAGGTTTCCTTTGTCATCACCCGCGCTGAGGACGTATTGACCGTGCCCCTGGCCGCATTGACATCACCCACGGACGAAAGCGACCGCTATCTCACTCGGGTAATGAATGGCAAAGGCAAGCCAGAGGAGCGGCTGGTGCAGGTTGGCGTGCGCAACCGGCATCTGGCGGAAATCATCAAGGGCCTGAAGGAAGGCGAGCAGGTGCTGACCGGTGAACGAGCCCCGGAAGGAGGCCTGCCCTGGTTGACCTGGTGAACTCAGCGCAAGCACCGCTAATCGCCTTGACGGGTATTCGCAAGCGCTATGGTGGCAATGGCAACGGTGATGGCCGTGGCGATGGCCGTGGCGATAGCGGCCAACCCGCCGTGGAGGTATTGCAGGGTATCGACCTGAGCATCCATAGCGGCGAGTTTGTCGCCATCGTCGGCGCCTCCGGCTCCGGCAAATCCACGTTGATGCACATTATTGGCTGCCTGGACCGACCCAGCGAAGGTCGCTACTGGTTCAGGGGCGAGGATGTCGCCGCCATGGATGCGGACCAACTGGCCGCCCTGCGCCGGGAGACCTTCGGCTTCGTCTTTCAGGGCTACCACCTGATCGCCAGCGATAACGCCCGCGAAAATGTCGAAATGCCAGCTATCTACGCTGGTTTACCGGAGTCAGCACGCACCCGGCGTGCCGCTGAACTGCTGCGCCGTCTCGGTCTGGAAGACAAACAGGGCAATCGACCCAGCCAGCTTTCGGGAGGGCAGCAGCAGCGGGTGTCCATCGCCCGCGCCCTGATGAACGGCGCTCGCGTCCTGCTGGCCGACGAACCCACCGGCGCCCTGGACT
Organism: Parahaliea sp.; assembly: GCA_047971325.1. Classification (GTDB taxonomy): domain Bacteria; phylum Pseudomonadota; class Gammaproteobacteria; order Pseudomonadales; family Halieaceae; genus Parahaliea. The sequence goes on along the minus strand of JBKDZQ010000605.1, from coordinate 307 downwards.
CCCGCAGCGGTGAGGAAGTCCTCGCCCTGTTGCAGGAACTGGCCTGCTCTGGCCACACGGTCATCCTGATCACCCACGATCCGGCGGTGGCCCGCCAGGCAGACCGCGTGATCGAGATACGGGATGGCCAAATTACAGGAGACCAGGTACGGGAGCGGAGAGAACCGCCGGCGTCCTCCTCATCCCTTGCCGACCCCGCCACGGCTGATGGCCATCAGCCCGCCGTGAACACCACCGGCGCCGAGTTGAGGGAGGCAGCCAGAACCGCCTGGCGGGGTATGCGCGTGAATCGCTCCCGGACCGTGCT